>CAMZKG010000138.1 GCA_947311105.1 uncultured Saprospiraceae bacterium | reverse complement strand
TTCCCCGAGCTTCCTTTGGAAGTTAAGTTTATTTAAAATCTAAAATTATGAAAAAGATTTTGCTTTTATTTGTTTTGTTTCTTGGGTTTAGTTTTGGAGCTTTTGCTGCTAATGAAATTGAGCCTGTAGAGTTCCGAAGTTTACCCAAGGGGGATATTACTGACTGGATTGTCTATGATTTTAAAGATGGCGAAAGGGTTGTTATTGATGACGGGACATACTGTATAGACTATTGGTCTGAGACTACTGGGGAAGGCTCTGTTTATACAGGGACATTGTGCCCTTAATTATATTTTGGTAACTGTTTAGGTGTTCCTATTTTTATGCAGAAATAGGCGTTTTTGTGTATGTTGAAGCTGTTTTTTGACGTGATGAAAAAATAGCAAAAACAGGCGCAAAAGGGCATTTTATGGCAAAAATATGCCCTGCCTAAATAGTTACATATTTTGGAATCAAACTCCCAATTATTGTAGCTGATACGTAGGTGGGGAGTAAAAAAAAAATATGAGAACTATTCTTCTTTTATTGCTATTTGGGAGCTACAATGTGGTATGTGCTCAGGCTTATAAGATAAAATATTACCATACAAGACCGTATAGGGCATATAGGCCAAAAACTAATGATGATCTTTTAAAAAAGATGCCTCCTGATTTTTTACCAAGACTCGAAAAAATGTTAAAACATGAAGCGCACAGAATTACGGTTTTTTTCTTGGTAAATGCTAATGGCAAGTCCCAATGTAGTGCGCAATATACAATTTTGGATGGAGAGAAAGATAATGACCCAAGGCGCTTGGATGGGTACGGTGTTTTCTATAAGGATTTTGCTAAAGGTTACTACGTCCACGTTGGAGAATTTATAGGAAGAAATACAGCAGTAAGGGAGCACTTTAGTGAGATTTTTAACTGGAAAATAGACCAAAATCGAGATACAACCATTTACGGTATTTCATGTAAAAGAGCAACAACAAGGTATGATGGCGATTCTGTTGTGGCGTGGTTTGCGCCGTCAATACCCATTATGGATGGTCCTATGTACTACGCTGGCTTGCCTGGACTGATATTGAGAACTGAAACAATTTTTGGAATCACAGAAGTAGCAGATATCCAAGTCATCAAAAACAACAATGAAGAGATTGTCATTCCTGAAAAGAAAAAATACATCAGCTTTAAGGAAATGAAAGAATCAAGAACGCTAACCGTGAAAGCAAAACGTATCAAGAAAAAAGAATGACAAAAGTAATATTGTTGGCAAATAATATTTTAATAACAATAATACTACGTATTACAAACCAAGTAATATTCTGAATCAGCTTTTTTTTTTGCAAAAAATATAGCAAAAAACTTGCATCTATCTATCTATCTATCTTGCGCCCAGTTAGAAGAATTAGTGTTGTAGTCCAGACAAAAAAGCCGCCCACTTTTTGGGATTTATCGAAAGATTGATTATATTTGTGATGGATACAAAACATAAAAGGTTCTAGCTAGGGGGTATTCTCCGAGCTTCCTTTGGAAGTTAAGCTTTATTTTAAAATCTAAAATTATGAAAAAGATTTTGCTTTTATTTGTTTTGTTTCTTGGGTTTAGTTTTGGGGCTTTTGCTGCATCCGAGTGGCAAATTATTGTTGATCACGACAATGGAACTGTTACTGTACTCGATGATGGTAAAGATTGCTCATCAGTCGAAGAGTGGAGTGGCGACCAAGGTCAGATAACTTTTGATGACTGTCCTTAAATATATTTAAAAAATGTCTCAAGTGTTTTAGCCTTGAGGCATTTTTAGGCTTTTAAAATATTTAAAATGAAGAAATTATTGTTATTGCTGTTTGTTTTGTTGGCAGGTAGGGTCTGCGCACAAAACATAGGACTGAAGGTGGTTTATCAAGAAGCAAGGAAAATAGCTTCCCTGAGAAGCTTAGCCTTACCCCAAGACGTAAAGGCTCGCTTAATCCGAAAGGCAAAAAAACAGAAGGATAAGTTTGTTTTGGAAATGCAAGATGGGAAGTCCTATTATCATCCCATTACAGGGAATATGTTTACACAACAGTTTAAAATTTACGATAAAAAACAGTCCTTTACTATTTTGGATAGCGATGTGAATATGGAAAAACCCTATGCTGCTAAAAGAGATTGGGCAGACTATAATTGGGTCGTTGATAGCCAAAAAGTACAAGTCATATTGGGTTACAAATGCTATAGTGCAGAATCAAAAGATGGTGTGCTAGTGTGGTTTGCTCCAAAGCTAAAATACCCTGATGGTCCAGTTATTTATGGTGGGTTGGCTGGTATGATTTTGAAAGTGGAAAATAAATATAGCATTATAACGGCGATTGAGATTACAAAAGATGTTCAAGTTGATTCTAGAATGCCCCAAGATTTTGAGTTAATATCATTGGCACAACTTCGCCAAAGAAGGGCGCTTAATCGCTAATAAACAATTGGGTCTTATTTGATAGTGAGTTTTTTTAATTTTTAATTAACGTACCTAAGCAGCTATGCGAATAATTATTTTCTTTGCACTCCTATGTGTGTATAAAGTTGGATTTTCTCAAGTTTACGAGATAAAATATCATCATAATGCAATATATAAGCCGCTGAAAGGTGAAGGTTTTTTTTCGAAGCAGTCGCCTGCATATATGGCTAAGGTTGAGAAAATGTTTCGAAAGGAAGCAAGTCGGATACGAGTATTCACTTTGTTGTTTAGCGGTGGAAAATCTAAGTGTAGCATAGAGCCATATACTATCTTGGACGGCAAAAAGGATTTTGACGCAAGGCGAGTTGACGGATACGGTGATTTTTATAAGGATTTCTCTAAAGGCTACTACGTTCAAGTAGCAGACTTTATAGGCAGGAATACTGCTGTAAGGGAGTACTTTAGTGAGATTTTTACTTGGAAGCTAGACCAAGATCGAGATACAACTATTTACGGCATTCCGTGTAAAAGAGCAACTACAAAGTATAACGGAGATCCTGTTGTGGCATGGTTTGCCCCATCTATTCCTATCATGGATGGCCCGATGCGCTATGCAGGCTTGCCAGGTTTGATTCTCCGAATAGAAACTGGTTCAGCGATTACAGAAGTAGCAGATATCCAAGTCATCAAAAACAACAATGAAGAGATTGTCATTCCTGAAAAGAAAAAATACATCAGCTTTAAGGAAATGAAAGAATCAAGAACGCTAACCGTG
>CAMZKG010000137.1 GCA_947311105.1 uncultured Saprospiraceae bacterium | reverse complement strand
TGCTAGATGAGATGTAAATTCTCTCTAAAAGTCTTCAAATTTCACCTTACTCAGCGTCAGAAGTTTGCTCCGTGACCCGCTACGCCTCCGTATTTACACCACAAACCTTTCTTAGCCCATAGCTTCGCTAGGGGCTAAGCAGGGAAACCCCGAAGGGTCCAAAGGGGTTTTAGGTACATTTTTTTCCAACTTCATTTCAGGCATTAACTTCTATTTTACGCAACTCAGCAAAAGACATAATTGGCAATAAATAGAAAAAAGCCAATGTTTATGGGGTTAGTTGCTTCTTTTTTTCCAAAATAATGACCGAACCATTGCTATAAAAAAATAAATCCAATCCAAAATGGCAGGCAGGAACAAGCTTTCTTAAACTATTTTTCGCTAAGACTGACAATGTTAATAATCACGGGCTTGTCTAAATATCGAAACTTGAGTCCCAAAAAAAAGCTTTTCATTTTCTTTTTCCGAAAGGAATCACTACCTTTGAATTATTATTTGATAAAAAAACAGCATGCACGAGTTATCGGTTGCTTTAGGAATTGTTGATCTTGCCAAAAAAGAACTACACAAAGCCAAAGCAAAGCAAATAGATTCTATCCAATTAGTCATCGGGACTATGTCTGGCGTGGAGCCAGAGTCGCTAGAGTTTGTTTGGCCGATGGCCGTCAAGGATACTGTTTTGGCGAAAGCCACCAGAAATATTGAATACATCGAAGCAAAGGCTAAATGCCTAGAATGCGACACGATATTTCCCGTTGAAAAGATTTATGACTCTTGCCCAAAATGCAACAGTTTCTTTAAAGACATTTTTCAAGGAAAAGAACTTAAAATTAAATCTTTAGAAGTCAGTTAGACAACTAAAAACAAAACCAAAATTTATGTGCGGAACTTGCGGGTGCGGTACAGGCTCAGGGCCAACTATCGTCAAAATTGAAGACCACGGCCACAGCCATGAGCATACTCATGAACATGACCATACTCATGAACACAGCCATTCTCACAAAACAGTCATAGAGCTGGAGCAAGATATTTTGCAAAACAACAATCTTCTTGCCGCTAGAAATCGTGGCTACTTTGATGCAAAAAATATTTTTGCACTTAACTTAGTCAGCTCCCCTGGCTCTGGAAAAACATCTTTTTTGGAGCGAACTTTAGCGGATCTAAAAGACCAGTATCCTTTTTATGTCATCGAAGGAGACCAACAAACCGCAAACGATGCTAATCGCATTCACGCCTTACAAGTCCCTGTGGTTCAGGTTAATACGGGCAAGGGGTGCCACCTAGAAAGTGACATGATTTATGATGCTGTCAAGCAGCTTGCGCCAAAAGATAATTCTTTTTTGATGATTGAAAATGTGGGCAATCTAGTCTGCCCTGCCATGTTTGACTTAGGAGAAAGCAAACGGGTAGTTGTCATCAGCATTACAGAAGGCGAAGATAAACCTATCAAATATCCTGACATGTTTTTGACTTCTGATGTTTGCATTATCAACAAAATGGACTTACAGCCTTATTTAAAGGTTGATATGGACAAACTCCGAAATTATGCGCAGCAAGTCAATCCCAAATTAGTATTTTTTGAAGTCTCCGCCACTACGGGGGAAGGCATGAAAAAATGGTATGATTGGTTAATCGAACAAATCTAAGCCCCTATCAAAATTTTTATATTCACCAAATAGAAAAAAATGTGTCTTTCCATACCTGGCAAACTTGTCGAAATTACTGCTGAATTAGACAAAATCTTCCGTATCGGAAAAGTGGACTTTGAAGGTATAACCAAAGAAGTAAACTTATCCATGGTGCCTGAAGCAAAAATTGGCGACTATATTCTTGTTCATGTTGGTGCTGCTATTAGCATCATTGATGAAGAAGAAGCCAAAAAGACCTTCGACATCCTAAAGCAAATGGACGAAATGGAAGATTTGGATTTAGGACCATAGCTCCCTTACCCCATTAATTTTGCGGGGCATCCCTTCTCACACATAGACAAGGTTGTGGTTTATCCACAATTACCCTAACAAATCCTAGGCAGCTGCTCCCCCACTTGCATACTCACTACACGTTTGCCACCTAAAGCATTAGTAGTCACGACTTTGCCGACATTAGATGCGGTGATTTCTCCGATAACGGCTGCTTTGCTGCATTTGTCATACTTGCGCATTTGCTGCACGATGGCTTCTGCCGAATCAGGCTTAACAATCGCAATAAACACACCTTCATTAGCGGTATAAAGCGGATCTAGACCTAATATCTCACAAGCGGCTTCCACTTGTTTGGCTATTGGTATAGCACCACTATTTAGACTAACCCCTACCTTACGATCACGGGCAATTTCATTTAAGGTGGACGCCAATCCTCCGCGCGTAGGATCTCGCAATAGCCTTACATCACGTCCAAATTGTTCAATCAAATCAATGACGACATCATTTAGGTTATTGGTATCACTCTCTATCGTTGTATCAAATTCAAGCCCCTGCCTAACCGACATAATAGCCATACCATGCGTGGCAATCTGATGACTTACAATTATTTTATCACCTATCTCAACATGTTCAATGGATATTTGGGCTTTGGGGTGCATGGTACCAATACCTGTTGTATTGATAAAAATCTTGTCACCGCTACCCCGATCGACCACTTTGGTATCTCCCGTAACTACCTGAACCCCAGCCTTTTCGCAAGCATATTTGATAGACACCAATAAGTCCCAAAACGCCTTCATCGGCAAGCCTTCTTCCAATATAAAACTCAAGGATAAATATTGGGGCACGGCTCCGCACATGGCCACATCATTGACGGTACCATTAACTGCCAGCTCACCGATATCACCGCCAGGGAAAAAAATTGGAGAAATCACAAAACTATCCGTTGAGAAAGCCACGGGCCCTTTTATATCCAAAATTGCCCCATCATGTCGTTTATCCAATATATCATTTTTCAAAATATCAAACACCCCCGAATCCAATAGTTTATTGGTCAATAATCCACCGCTCCCATGCCCCATCGTAATGATATCAAAGTCAAACTTTGGCATAGGACATTGCAACTGCATTTTCACTTTATTCATTTCTTTCTAGCTTAACTGTTTTACATTTCCAAGCCTAGCTCCGCCAATTCTTTATCGACAAAAGTATGGAGCTTGCCTGAATCATACTTTTTTAATAGCCGCTCCAATGTATCTTGTGCCTTTTGCTTGTCTCCTTCCAATAAATGGACATATATTTCCTTGGTGACAAAATCAGGACTTTGGGCGTCCACTTCAAACCCCTTGTCGATGTATTTTTGCGCAAGCGCAGGCTCCTTCGCCTTTAACGAAGACCAGACCATCTTGGCATAAGTACTTAATAACTTATCCTTTAGAATCTTATTCTCTGGATACTTCTTAAATGCTGGTGCATACAAATCAATTACTTGCTCATAAAACTTAAGCTTTTGTTGAATATCAGCCACCGACAAAGCTTCTTCTTCCAGCTTCACCACCTTGATATTTAGGTCTAGAATAACCAGCTTGACTTCTTCTATATCCGCAAAAAACTTCTTAAAATAACTAATATCCCCAAGCATATTTTTGATAGATGGGGGCATTTGTTTTTCGTCATACTTCTCTAGCCGTTTTATGGTATCAAACAATAGTTTTTCAGCAATATCCTTATAAGAAATATCTACTTGACGCTCCATAATAGCTTGATATAAGGTCACCAAGTTCATCTGAGTAACACAAACATCAAAATCAAAAGCATTGGGTTCTTTTTCCGCAAGGGAGCGGCGAATATTCAAAGCCTGCTTGTAATAGTTTTCTGCCTTATCAAAAATCATCCTATCATCAAACAAAACGCCTAGATTATGCAAGGTAGTTGCCAAATAATGCGTGTAAGCTTCAGGGGACTCATCAGCTAGCTCATTATAAATATCCAGTGCCTGTAAATAATACCCTTCTGCCTCCTTTATTTCTTTTTCTTCCTGCTCATTTTTGACCTCCTGTCCTGCAATACCAACTTGGTTTACAGTTAACATCCCAAAACCACCCAAGACACCCCGATCATCAAACAAATCATCCTCTGGTGTCCAAGAATCTGCATAGATATTGGCGAGACTATTGAGCGATGCCGCATAATAGGGCAAAAAGGTTGCACGGTCACTTTGCATCAAAACACCATACGCTTCAATAGTTCTTTGGAAATACTTTTTTGCGTTAGTCAAATGCCCCCCTATACGACTTACCACACCTAGATTATTTAATACCGACGCAAAATAAGGCCTATATTCTTCGGGATGCGTTTCCATTAACTTTTCATACCAACTCAGAGATTTTTGATAATAGGAGCGGGATTCATGGATTTTATTACGTTCAGAATCAATCGCTCCCAGCTGGAAAAAAGTCATTGCTAAAAGTGGATGAGCCAACTCTGGCTTAGTCGGCGCCAAAGAGAAGTAATATTGAGTCGCGTCTTCGTATAGATTATGAGCTTTTACAAAATCACCCTTCATAAAACAGGCTCCTGCCAAAGAATAGACGGTGTTTGCGATAGCTTCTTTATACCTATCTGGCTCGGCATCCGCTAAGCTTTTGAGCATGATCAAAGCTTCTTCGTGCAGTTCAATAGCTTTGTATATATCACTTTTGATGTATAACGTTGCTAAGTTATTGAGCACAACAGCTTTATTACCCAATAATTTTTCAGCCATTTCGGTAGGCATAGAATTATGCGCATCAATGGATTGTCCAAAATAATGGATGGCATCATCCGTAGCCCCTAACTCTGCATTTATACGCCCTAGCATATTTAGGACATCAATTTTTTGATTAATGTAGGAAGCTTTTTTTAGTGCTTGGGCAAAATGCTCAATGGCTTCACTATATTGGGCATCCTTTAGCAAAACATTAGCAACAGACAGATGCTCTTCATACGTTCTTCTCATTATGTTTTTATATTTTAGGGTGGCTTTATTTGTAATCAGCCATAAATTTTCTCAATATGTGCAAATATTCGCTTTTGGAGATTTCAGACAAACCAATATCTATCGTTTCGGTGGTATCTCGATGCATATCAATCAAGGAGACTTCTTCTTTGGCGAGTAGTTCTACTAATGATTTTAGCGCAAGCTCCCCAGCATAATCATCATTTTCGCAGACATGCTCCATAAAAAATAGATGTCCTATCTTAGAGCCAAAAGCAGCACCAATCATCTTTCCTTCTTTCCATACCTGTGCCGACCGCACATAGCCACGTTCGTTCAATTCTTTATATGCTTGCGCAAAAACACCTGTAATCCAACCAGGGTACATAGGTTTTTCATTTTCGATGCTTTCGCAAAAAGCCAGGCCTTTTTCAAAATCTTCCGAGTAAGTTACTGTATATGGCGCAAAATCCAAAAAATCCTTCAGATATTTCGGCAAATCCAAACGCTCACAAAACATAACAACTCGCGGATCCGGTGAATACCACTTCAAGGTATCCATTGGGCCAGCCCACAAAAATGCACCTGACTTGTACCCCTCCAACAGCCAGTCAGCTGTGATATCCCCTCCTTCTGCCAACAAGCCATCGGCATCCGCAAAATGGGCTGGAGGAAACTTCAAATCGTCTTTTCCTAATGTAAAAAATGGCATATCTCTATTCTTTTGGCTGCAAGATACAAAATAATCTAAGTCTGCGAAAAAAAACCTAAATCCCCCCCCCTAGAAAAATTCTCCACTTTCACCATCCAATCCTACTGTTAATTATAACTAAGTTTATCAAAAAAACTTGACTTTAAACCCTACTAAACCTACCTTTGCCCCTTCTTATCACTCAAAAATATAAAGACATGAAGATTACAAATTTTTTAATGCTATTGGCATTAGTCCTAGTTGGATTTACATCTTGTAAAAAAGACGACCCAGTGCCAGACATTGCAGCAAAAGTAGTTACAGAATCAAATGGCTCTACCTACAATGGGTCATTTAACGCTAACACTTACCAATCTACCGACTACGATGTTGTTGTCACAAAAGTAAGCAACACAAAAGTAAAAATCACTCCTGAAGACAGTAACGGAACAGCCTTTGAAGTAACCATCATAGAAGCAAGCGGCAAGATCACTGCTACGGAAAACCAAGTGGTCTTTCAGGAAATAAACGGCGTTATGACCTTAAACTACAATACGTCAGGAGGCGAGCAATTCTCTGGAGAAAAGCAATAAGCTCCGTCCTGTTTTGATACAAAATCCGATTGTGCGCAAGTACAATCGGATTTTTTTTGGCAAAACATCTAAATTTAGTCATAATTCAGACGTTCCCATTTGCGTTTACGGTATATCTCCCGCCTAGTCCGATATAAATCTTGTGCCATTTGGGTACTTGGCTCTGGAATCTTATGCACAAAACAAAAACGCTTGTAGGCATACGCCCAGTCATCTTCAAAGAAGTTTTTGTGCATTCTAGCCAATTCTTCTTCACGGTACTTAGCAAGCGGCTTATCTCTTTCATCTTTTTTCCGTTGAAACTTTTTGGCACGAATCAGCTTTCCAAAATACGCGAGCTCATATATTTCCTTTGCTTTTCGCTTTACTTCTGCCACAAAAGCCGCATTGGATTCTCCAAAAAAGTCATCTATTAGCTTTAGCTCATAAGCTACTTCCACCCCCCAAGGCAAGCAATCTTCCGTAAAGCGCAATGCTTTTTTGTAGCCAATCCTTTTTGGCAGCAAATAAGTCCAATATTCGGAGCCGTACAAACCCATATTTTTGGTGTGCGGATTTAGGACAATTCCTTTTCTAGCCATCACTTTATCTGTGGCTAGGGCTATTGACACCCCCCCAGCGCCTGCATTTCCTTGCAGAGCAGCGACGATATAATGCTCCGTAGAGTTAATGATTTCCAAAATCAAATCATCTATCGCTTGGATATTCTCCCAAGATTCTTGGGCAGGATTTTTGGCGGCTTCTATGACATTTAGATGTATGCCATTTGACCAGACATCACGCCCTCCCATCAAAACCAACATCCTAACTTTTTTCTTCGCTTCGATGATAGCCTCCCTGAGCCGGTTGCATTGATGAGTACTCATCGCACCATTATAAAAATCAAAATACAGATATCCTATCTCCCCTTCTTGTTCAAATCTTATCTCTCGCCAAGTAGGATAATCAATTGATTCAAAAGGACTTACAGCCACTATTGGTATTTTTTTTTGCGCAAGCACATACATAGCAGGGAGCTTAATGCTATCAGGATAATCTGCTTTCAAATGGGTCAACCAAATCGCCCCTTTTTTTGTCGCCACACAAATAGCATCATCTCTTTGTGCAACAATCTCTCCGGACAAACAGGAAACCCTACCCGACGCATCACTTGATAATCCGGGCATTACCCTTTATTTGTCCTTCTTCGTGCGCTCCATAGGCATAGAATTTTTGGCGACCTAACTCGATCAAGACACCAGGCGCACTATCCGCAGCGCGTAATTTTCGCAAGATATCTGAAATCTCGTCCTCCCATGAAAAAGCAAAATCTTTTTGTTGCGTTTTATTATTCCAAGCGCCTTTAATTATAGGATTAGAATAATCCAATGGCATAGGTTTAAAATCCTTTTTAGCAAAATATTCGACAGCCTGCAAAACACCTTTCGCAGCAGCCTGAGTGACTTCATTTCGATACAATTCTCCTTTGGAGACATCCCGCATCTTAAATTCAATACTAGCCCAGATGGGGCCTGCGTCCATTTTTCGACAGCTTGAAGGATGGTTGTTCCCCATGTTTTATGCTTGCGCAAAATCGCCCAATCCAAAGAAGAAGCCCCCCTATCTCCCCTAATACCAGGATGCACAATCAGGCAGACATAGTTTGTCCAGATAGCTTCAGGTATTTTGGAAGTCAAAAATGGAGCGATGATTAACTCTGGGCTGATGGCTTGTGTTTGGGCAACTAGGTTGTCATTTGGATATGTCACAACAACTTGGTGATTTAGTCGATCCAATTCTACCCAAAGACGCTGTGCCATCCCATTAAAGCCCGTAGTAATGAATTGGATTTTCATGTTTTGTTAATTTTTCGCTACCTGTTTAGCTACCTGCACATTTCACAAATACTTTTATTTTCGGCTCATTCAACCCCAGCAAAGTGATAGTAAGCCGCACAAGCACCTTCAGAGCTGACCATGGGTGCACCAAGCGGATTTTGTGGAGTACACTTTTTGCCAAACTCAGGGCATTGGATGGGCTTGATGATACCTTTCATGACATCCCCAGCCAAACAATCTGGATTTTCTTGAGCTTCTTCGATATTCACATCAAACTTGAGCATCGCATCAAAAGCAGCATATTCTTCTTTGACTCCATAACCGCTCAAAGGAATATTTTCCATACCACGCCAAACTCTGTCGGTAATTTTAAATACTTTGGCAATAACATCTTGAGCAGGCTCATTACCTTCTTCTCTAACGACCCTTGCATAGGCATTTGCTACTTCATAGCGTCCAGCTTCCAGTTGTTTTACCGTAGCCAAAATGCCTTGTAAAATATCTACTGGCTCAAACCCCGTAATCACAATGGGTACTTTATATTTTTCCGCAAGGGGATAATACTCCCAATATCCCATTATAGAACACACATGCCCTGCCCCCAAAAAACCGTCAATATGGCTATCGACATCATTCATTACATTTTCGATAATTGGCGGTACTATGACGTGCGAAGTTAAAATGGAGTAATTCGTCAAGCCCAGCTTTTCGGCATGAAGTACAGACAGAGCATTGGCAGGAGCGGTAGTCTCAAAGCCCACCGCAAAGAAGACAACCTCTTTATCTGGATTTGCTTGAGCAATATTGACTGCTTCTAAAGGTGAATACAAAATCCGTATATCGGCGCCTTCAGCTTTGGCTTCCAAAATACTTTTTTTAGAGCCAGGAACCCGTATCATATCACCAAAAGAACACAATATAACTCCTTTGTTTTCAGCCAAATAGATTGCTTTATCAATCAAATGCAATGGTGTCACACACACAGGACATCCAGGCCCATGCACCATGGTTATTTCTTGGGGTAAGACCTGAAGGATGCCATTTTTTACAAGGCTATGGGTCTGACCACCACAAACTTCCATGATTCGCCAAGGCTTAGTGACTGTCTTTTTTATCTCTGCTAATAACGTTTGAGCTAGCTCAGGATCACGATATTCTTTTAAGTATTTCATTTTGACATTTTGAATCTTCAGCAAACATACGAAAAATAGTTGTTGAATTAAAACCTCCTTAGGCTCCATTTTTTTTAATTATTTTTTCCTACCTTGCACAAAGCAAAAACACACACTTATGTCTAGTGGAAAAAACTATCTATCCTTAAATAAGGATTGGTCTTTGCGCTATTTTGTTTTTTTATTAGCGCCCATTCTTGCGGCCATTATTGTCCTTTTTGTTGATTTAGACCCCAACAATACAGCGGTAACTTACACCCTAGCGGTCGCTGTATTGATGGCGCTATGGTGGGTCTCCGAAGTTGTGCCCTTGGCCATTACGTCTATGTTGCCGATAGTTTTATTCCCTGTATTTGGGATTATGAATGGCAAAGCGGTCTCCAGCAGTTATTTTAATCATGTCATATTTTTGTTTATTGGTGGTTTTTTGGTGGCGCTTGCGCTCCAAAAATGGAATTTGCACAAGCGGATGGCACTTTGGATATTAAATTTGATTGGGACAGGGCCGGCGCGGATTTTATTTGGGTTTATGTTTGCGACTGCTTTTTTATCGATGTGGATTTCCAATACAGCTACGGCCATGATGATGGTGCCGATATTGCTTTCCATCATTGTGGAGTTAGAGGAAAAAAATAGTCCGGCAAAAGTTAAGCATTTTGCTACGGGATTATTGTTGTCGATTGCCTATGGTGCATCGGTGGGTGGGCTAGCAACTTTGGTGGGCACACCGCCTAATTTATCGTTTGCACGAATATTCAACATTTACTTTCCTGATGCTCCAGAGATTTCCTTTTCGACCTGGTTTTTTTATGCCTTTCCAATTTCTGTGATTATGTTTTCGGTCGCTTTTGGTTATTTGTATTTTGTTTTTGTCCGCAAGGATAAGGATAACATCCAACTCGACAAGCATCAAATCACCGACCAAATCAAGGCATTAGGCCCCATGAAATATGAAGAAAAGGTATTGTTATTTGCTTTTATCGGTTTAGCCCTACTGTGGTTTTTTCGGTCGAATATCAACATTGGGTTTTTGACGATTCCTGGCTGGAGCAATCTATTTGCCCACCCTAAGTTTTTGAATGATGGCACAGTGGCTATTTTTGTAGCTACGATACTATTCCTTATCCCTTCCAGAGAAAAGAAAGGCGAATTTATCATGGATTGGAAAACCGCCGAAGATATACCTTGGGAAATTATTCTATTGTTTGGCGGTGGATTTGCCTTGGCAAGTGGCTTTAAAGAATCGGGGCTTTCGACTTGGTTTGGGGAGCAATTGTCTTGGATTGGCGCACTACATCCTATCCTTATCATTTTGATTATTGCGACCGTAGTCACTTTTTTGACGGAAGTCACTTCGAATACTGCGACCGTAGAAGCCTTTTTGCCGATACTCGCAGGTTTAGCGATTAGTACAGAAATCAATCCCTTATTATTTATGCTTCCTGCGACCATCGCGGGCTCATTGGCCTTTATGTTACCCGTAGCGACTCCCCCCAATGCGATTGTATTTGGGACAAAGCGACTTACCATGCTAGACTTAGCCAAATCTGGTTTTTGGCTCAACCTTGCGGGAATACTCGTCGTCACCATAATTACTTATTACTTAGGGACTTATGTGTTTAATATCAATCCTGATGTATTTCCTGATTGGGCCAAAACGTGAGTGGTGTCGCACCTACGGCGCTACTAACATCTTCGTTATTAATTTTTCTACAAAGGTTTTGCACCTACGGCGCTACGCATCAAATGACCTTACATACATAGCGACAAAGTTTTTTTCTCGAAACTAAGCTAGTCCCGTAGGGACGCCACCTTTGCAAAACAACAAACCCTTGAAATTAAGCTCCGTAGGAGCGATACCTTTGGAAAAAAGCTCATTCAGATAATCCGTGTTCCTGCCCTTACCCTGAGCATCCCAATCCGTGTTCCTGCCCCCTATCAGTATAAAAAACCGCTACAATCTTGCGAAAGCAGCGGTATTATTAATCAAATTATAAGCCAATTGCCCATTGCTTATTCAGGTTTAGGGACGACTTCCGTTTCAAAGCCAGCCTTTATCCACCCCTTCATACCGTGATCCAAGTTATAAACTTCTTTGAAGCCCATACTTTTCATCGCTCTAAGAGCCTTGCCAGAGCGATTACCCGAACGACAGTAAATACCATAAGGCTTAGACTTGTCTAACTTTTCCATCTCATCCAAGAAAGTCTTGTTTTCCCAGTCGATATTCAATTGAGTACCAGGAATAAAACCGTAAGGTTTGTTTACATCTTTGAAGATATTGTCACTAAATCTCTCTCTAGGCTTACGGATGTCTATGGCGGTAAATTTACCGTCTGCCAACATCTGCTTAAATGTAGGCGCATCAATATCTTTAGAAATCGCATCAGCCACTGCTTTCCCTCCATGGCTACCTGCACCATCTCCGCAAGAAGTCAGTCCCAACGAAAGAAAAGCGGCGAAGAAAATTAAAATTAAAGAATTTTTCATTTTTTTTTGTTTTTACTTTTTTGAAAAAATTAGGGAGTGTATCCCAAAATTAAAAATCAACCTGCAATCTAATAAGGTCTGCATTTAAGGCTTTTCTCTTATCAGTATCAGTATTTCTATTCGTATCAGAAATAATGTGGTTATACATTAATCGTGTATGATTATTAAGATACCAGTTAAATCCAAACCCAATATCAGTAGTCTTACTATAGTAGTCTTCTCCTGCAAAAAGATTTTCGTAGTCGGTAATCGACTTATAGTCCATCATAGAATATCTAGCAACCAACTCAAATTCGCCCCAGTCTCCATCTTTGATGCAGAAATTCTTATAAGAATGGGCTCTTGAATATGCTCCGTGCTTAAATCCACGGTGCCCGCCTGTCACAAAGAAAGATGCCAATGCATAAAAACCATTGATATTAAAAGTTTTATCCACTTTTTTGTTATTGTTATCCAAAACTTCAGCGTTGTAACCAGCTATTTCATATTCACTTTGAAACGAAAACGGACCAAAATTAGCCGCTAACTCAAATCCCAAATCTTGTTGATTATTCAACAAACCTGGTATATCAATAGCATCATGCCCAACTGTATGAACATGACCGCCCATGTGATTTTCTGGTCGAACTTTCAACGCATACTCTTGGGGCTCTTCGCTACGCTTGCGTGATTCAAAGTTGAATCCTAAATGGACTAACTGATGTTTTTCTTTATTCTCATATACTGGACTTGTCAAACGAGCCACAAAATGACCACCTTTATCATTTAATCGGCCATCTTTAAAGCCTCCATGATTATTACCGTTACCGGTATAAGACAACTGAAGACCTAGCTTACCACCAAACAGCCCCATATTATCATACATCACACCACTGTTCCAACGGAAATTTTGAGTACTGGTCATCATCGCACGCTCAATCATTGGAATATACTTACTACTTGTCATCATATCAAGACCTGTTGCTTCCGCAAAACTACCCACGGTAAAATTACCACCGATACCCGGTAGATCGGCAAACTTGATATATACGTCTCTGTAGCCAATTTTTGAGCCTGCAAACTCAAACTGCGCCTTATACTTGATGTTTTTATATATCTTTCCAGAACCAGAAAGATACACTCTACGAAATTCACTTCCGCGAAATTTATTGGTAGAATCTGGAGTAATTTCCTGCTTCATGAACTCATAGTCGTATTGAATTCTTCCATGAAAAGCCACCGTAGGCTTCACTTTGACAGGTTGTTTTTCATCCACTACTTCCTGTGCAAAAGTAGTCTGATAGCCAAACGCTAGCATGACCATCATCAAAAGTATTAATTTTTTCATCTTTATTCGTTTTTAAGTGAAATTTTGTGTGAAGTTTAACTTCTAATTCGCATCAAAATTACAACACAAGTTCTTTTTCAAATGTGACACCTATTACAAACTTTTTGTCCATCAATTTATCGCTTAATGCTCACACTCCCCCAAATAACATAACTAACTTTATATCAATGCTTTACACACACACACCCTTTTTATGAATAGCGCAACCCATGACTTCTAATACTCACAAGAATGACAAATATCATCATATTGTGACATAAAAATCAGTTCTTTTACTGACGAATTTCCTTCTTTTGTTCAATTGTGCAAGCGTGCAATTATTCAACTAAAACCAGCCCAAAACCATTGTCAAAACAGGAGCCTACAGAATGAAATTTTGTGGAATCTCCATACAAAAATGCGTATTGACTTTTTGGAACGGACTCAACAATTTGTCGAAATAATTGTCTATAAACAGACTGTTCAATTGTGCAATCGCTCAATTATTCAACTGAAACCAGTTGAAAACCATTGCTGAAATGTCGTGGGCGGTAGCAGAACAACTTGTAAGTATTCTTTGTTATGCCTTAAACCCATAAATCCATGTCTAAGAAAAAGAAAAACCGCCAAGATGGATTCGTCTTTTCCACCGACCCAGACTATACCCCAGAAGACAACCCCTTCGGATACCTACTCCAAGGAAGTTATAAAAAAGAATCCGACGACATCGATAGCAGAGACCAAGTCCTAAGAATCCATCTAGTTCGGCGTAAAGGCAACAAGGAAGTTACCCTTGTTAAAGGTTTTGAAGGCAGTACAGAAGATTTGAAGGCACTCGGAAAAATGCTCAAAACAAAATGTGGCGGCGGCGGTACCGTCAAAAACGGCGAAATCCTAATCCAAGGAAACCATCGCGAAAAGGTGCGAAAACTGCTTATTGAAGAAGGTTATCGGAATACTAAATTGGCTGGTGGGTAGTTATTTTGTCGCTTCGCTCCGTTCATTTTGTCGCTTCGCTTCGTTCATTTGTCGCTTCGCTCCGTTCATTTTGTCGCTTCGCTCCGTTTAGTTTCCTTAGCACTATTAGAATTTCCATTTTGCCAAAGGGCCGACAGATTGATCGGTAAAAATACCTTCATGATATTTGAACTGGGCAGCGACGGCGATCATCCCTGCATTATCCGTGCAATATTCAAAGGGCGGTATATAGGTATCCCAACGCTCTTTTTTGCCCATCTCTTGTAGTTTTTCACGCAAGTAGGAGTTGGCCGAAACGCCGCCAGCGATAGAAATTTGGTTAATATTCAGATTTCTGGCGGCTTTTCTTAGTTTTTGAAGCAATATGGTAACAATGCGATGCTGGATCGATGCCGCAATATCATGGAGATTCTCTTGTACAAAGTTAGGATTTTCGGCTACTTGATCTCTTAAGAAATACTTAAAAGCTGTTTTGATGCCCGAGAAGCTATAATTATAACCCTGTATTCTAGGTTGGGGAAACTCAAAAATGGGTTGCCCTTTTTGCGCAAGCTTATCTATAATCGGTCCGGCCGGATAGTCTAATCCCATCATCTTGCCGCTCTTATCAAAAGCTTCACCTGCCGCATCATCTATGGACTGCCCTATTATTTCCATGTCCAAAGGAGCACGTACCAACACTATCTGCGTATGCCCACCCGATACCGTCAAACACAAAAAAGGAAAAGAAGGATATGGCTTTTTGGCGAAAGCCGATAATACATGCGCCTGCAAATGATTGACTTCTATCAACGGAATGCCTTGACTCAAAGCCAACGCTTTTGCAAAAGAAATCCCCACAATCAATGAACCAATCAATCCTGGCCCACGAGTAAAAGCAATCGCATCCAGCTGACTTACCGTCATATTAGCATCATCTAGTGCCTTTTTGACCACTGGCACAATATTATTTTGATGCGCCCGCGACGCAACTTCAGGCACTACTCCACCGTAAAGTCGATGTGCTTCTTGGCTGGCAACAATGTTACTACGCACGATGCCTTCAGTGATAATTGCTGCCGAAGTATCATCACAGGATGATTCTATGGCCAAAATAGTGTTATACATTAATTTTTTTTTCATATCTTGCAGGCGCAAAAATAGACAAACCTATGTTCTCATCAAAATCAAAAGACAAAACAACCGCAAAAACGGCAAACAAACAACAGAATAGTGCTACTTCGTCTAGTGCCGTATCTGTTTTGATTGCGAGTACCACTATCGAAGGTAACTTAGACACCGAGAATGATTTACGCTTAGAAGGCCGTGTCAAGGGGGAAGTTACCGTAAACGGAAAGGTCATTTTGGGGCAAACAGGCACAATTGAAGGCACCTTAAATGCTGCCGAAGCGGTGATCCATGGCAGAGTTGTTGGTAATTTATTCATCAACAATCTGCTTCAATTAGCATCAACTGCCGTCATAGAAGGCGACATCTCTGCAAGCCAATTTTCGGTGCAAGAAGGGGCAGTCTATCGTGGAAAATGCAATATCGGGAAGGGCGTCTAACATTTTTTTTGAAAAAAAATGGCGTTCTATATTCTCACTTATTAAAATAAGTGGTATTATTGTGCTGTGTATGGATATTGTGCATCTATGTCTTTGACACATTTTACAAAATTGTTTTAACTATAAGGCTAAAATCGCCTTAACAATCTGTTTTGAATATGAAGACTATTATTCATTTGTTGCTGTTTCTTGTAAGCTTAGGCTTAATGTATGCTTTGTACTCCACCATTAAGGAGCCCATACAGTTTAAGACTCAGTATAGCAAACGTAGTGAAGCCGTTGTCGATAAGCTTAAAGACATTCGTACTGCTCAAAAACTTTATCGCACCATTACAGACACCTTTGCGGACAACTTTGCCGACTTAGAAAATGTGCTTTCTACGGGGCGCTTTGAGATTATTCAGGTGCAAGGTGACCGGGATGCGATAGGTGCTCAAGTAACCTATGATACCATTTATGTAGCGGCAAAAGACTCATTAGCTTCGCTTCATTTGGATGTCAAAAGCCTAAAATCTGTCCCTTTTACGAACAATAAGGAATTTGAGATTTATGCGGGTAAGGTGGATCAACAGGGCATTACGATTCCTGTAGTTGAAGTTTCTGCCAAATGGGGAGATTTTATGGGAGAGTATGGAGATCCAAAATACAAGAAATACGATAAAAAATTCTCTCCTACTAATCGTCTAAAATTTGGAAGTCGTCGTAAAGCCAACCTTTCTGGCAACTGGGAATGACCCAAATAGACCTATTAGAACCCGATTTCTCGCACAGAGATTGTACAAAATACAAACTACTTATGCTTCTTGGCAAAGGTAGTTTGTCTTTTTTTGTACTTAGCCCATTAGGTCGTTTGATGGCGCTAAAGGAAATTACTTTGCAGCTTCAAGAAAGTACGGACACCAATTGGTATGGCTACCTTCAGCAGGTGCGTACCATCTTGATGGCTGAAAAAATTCTCCATTTGCCTTACAAAGAAACAATTATTGGGATTGCTTTAGAACCGCCGATGCTTGCTCCAGGAACTAATCACCATGAAAATGATTTATTATCCGCTTATCACTTGACGCTTGCGCAAAAAATGAACTCTTCCGTTATGTTGACGGAAGATATTGATTTAAACTTGTCCTACCTATTTAACATCAACAATGAGCTCAACACCATTCTAAAAAGCTTTTTTCCGAATAGCCAAATCGTCCATGGTGCGAGTGGCTTGATTCGTTACTACATGCTTTTATCCAACAAGACCAAAAACAATCTAGTTTCTTTTAATATCAGCCCGCCTGGCTTATCCATCACGGTGATGCACCTAGGACGCCTAAAATTTCATAATGAGTATAGGATTGCCGATGCTAATGACTTAGTCTATTACATTATGCTAGTCAACAATAAACTCCTGCTCAAACCGAATTCTACTACTTATTTTGTCTCCGGACATATTGATTTGGACACGACCTACATGCAACAACTGCAACGTTACATAAAAGACGTCCAACACCCTGATCTTCAAGAGATTATCACCTTTAGCAACCAAACGATGCCATGGTCTAAGCATTACTTTTTTGATTTATTTTCTTTGTACCTATGCGCATAATTAGTGGAAAATTACGTGGGCGAAAATTCACTCTCCCTTCCGGAAAATGGCCTGTTCGACCCACAACGGACTTTGCCAAAGAAGGGCTATTTAATGTCTTAGTCCATCAATTTGACTTAGAAGAGATGGCCATTTTGGAGCTATTTGGCGGCACTGGTAATTTTAGTTTTGAGTTTGTCTCGCGCGGTTGCCCGAATGTCACCTATGTGGACAAATTTTATCCTTGCGTCAAATTTGTCAAAGAAACAGCAGAATCTTGGAATATTGGCGACGAAATCAACGCCATTCGTATGGATGCTTTCCAATACATCGAAAAAGCTTCGGGCTCATTTGACCTTATCGTCGCTGATCCGCCCTATGATATGCCTAGACTTGGGCAATTGCCTTCTCTTGTCAAACAAAGTAAGTTGTTAAAAGAAGGTGGTTGGTTTATTTTGGAGCATAATCAATCCAATCAATTTGAGCAGCACGAAGATTGCTTTATGGTCAAAAACTATGGAAAGACTTATTTTAGCTATTTTCGGTTTGATTAATGGCACTTGCAAATTCATTTGCAAGATGTAGAAACGAGCGAAGCGAGTTGCGCCAAGGAAGCTCATCCATGACCTAGCTTGCTGTACTGGCACTTGCAAATTCATTTGCAAGATGTAGAAACAAGCGAAGCGAGTTGTGCCAAGAAAACAGCCAAGGGTGTTATAAACCCTTGAGCTTTAACCCGCGCCCAAAAAATTAAGCATGTATAAAGCCAATCTATCCCACTACCGTTAAGCTTAAGTCCCGAAACTTAAATAAAAAACTTAAAACATCTGACAACTATTAGAAGAGAATATAGGTTCTTACACCAACAAACTTATAAAGCATGATTCAATTTTTACAAGGCAAATCCGCCAAACTATTCGTCATACTAGCGGGTATCTTTGTGACTACGGCGCTTGTGGCGGAGTTTATTGGTGTCAAAATTTTTTCTTTGGAAGCTAGCATGGGATTCCAGCCAGTGGATTTGAGTTTTTTTGGGGTGGAACATTTGAGTTTTAATTTAACAGCAGGGGTTTTGCTTTGGCCCGTCGTTTTTGTAATGACGGATATTATCAATGAATATTATGGTTCCAAAGGCGTCAAATTTCTTTCTTGGATGACGGCCGGGCTGATTAGCTTTGCTTTTATCATTACATTTATTGCCATTCGGCTGGATCCTGCGGGCTTTTGGCCACAATCTCACGTCGCC
>CAMZKG010000136.1 GCA_947311105.1 uncultured Saprospiraceae bacterium | reverse complement strand
AGCAATCGGGTTATTGGTTGCTTGCACCTTGAGACGAACGGCCGTTCGTCTGTCCAGCAATCGGGTTATTGGTTGCTTGCACCTTGAGACGAACGGCCGTTCGTCTGTCCAGCAATCGGGTTGCTGGCTAGGGCATTTTAATATTTTTCCAGCTCAAAGCGGCTAACTTTCTAGGTAAGCCCTTAAACTCCGAGCGATGTACAAACATCAAGCCGAGACATGCCGTCAATAAAATTAATGCTAACGAAAAACGATACCCATTGTCTCCATCTATCTCCGTCCCCAAAATAGTCAAATGCACCAACACCATCCCAATAGAAAGAATCGTGCCCACAATGGCTGCTTCCAAGCTTCGCCCAGGCAAAATCATCAAAAAACCTGTTACTAATTCTAATCCACCTATAACAAATCTTCCCCAAGACTCTACTCCTAGTTGCGAAAATATTAAGACACTGGTCTCGTCTGCAATTATATGCGAAAATCCCGAAGTAAAAAACAATACTACCGGGAAAAATTTTAATGCTGCGTTGACTATTATTTGTGCTTTCATTTTTTTTTCTTTGTACGTTGACCAATTCTTGAATTGGCCTGGGTTTGCCAATTCTTGAATTGGTGGAAATGAGCCAATTCGTGAATTGGTGGAAATGAGCCAATTCGTGAATTGGTGGAAATGAGCCAATTCGTGAATTGGCTCTACCGGCGGCGTTGTGCCATATATTTTCTAAATTTTGCGACATTCACATTGTGTCCTTTTAGGGTCTTTGCGAAAGAATGCCGCCCACTGGTATTGGGCTTGGCACAGAAGAAAATATATTCGGTTTTATCTGCATTCAAGACCGCATCAATACTGGCAATTGACGCCATACTAATAGGGCCTGGTGGCAATCCTTCATTCAAATAGGTGTTATATGGCGATTTAAACTTTAAGTGGTAATTAGTCACTCGCCTTGCGCCAAAATCCTTTGATGCAAATACACAAGTGGGATCTGCTTGTAATTTCATGCCAATCCGTAGCCTATTCAAGTAAACCGAAGCGATTTTGGGTTTTTCGGGGTTGTAATTAGACTCTTTTTCTACGATAGACGCCACGGTATAAACTTCTTCAGGAGTAAGCCCCAGTTCTTTGGCTTTCGCCAAACGGTTGTTTTTTGCCCAAAATTTATCTTTTTCCTTAATCATTCTTTCCAGAAAGGATTTTGGGGATGAATTCCAATAAAGCATGTAGGTATTGGGTATAAAAACGGTCGTAACCGTCTCTGGTGCCAACCCTAAAGGCTGTAAGGAGTCTTTGGACGAAAGGAATTTGACTAATTCATCAGCTGTAGGCTCTATGTATCGAGCTGCTTTTTTAGCTATATCTGTTGGTAGTCGCTCATCGGTAAAAATCACTTTTACAGGCTCTTGCTTGCCTATACGTAAGTGGTTGATTAGCTGACGATTAGTCCACTTTGGGGTGATTTTAAAGCGCCCCGACCGTACTGTTCTTTTGTCGAAAGACATTTTCTTCGCGACCCACTCAAAATCACTTTTATTGACGATAAAGCCTTGATTTGCTAAGGTGTCTAACAGCCCTTTATACACTGTGCCTGTTGGTACATACAAGTACTTTTGAGTAAGCTTGGCAGGCACATTAGGCAAAAATAATTTACGAAAGTAACTATAGCCCAAAAAAGCAGATAAACCAATCGCAAAAACAATGGCTATCAATAATGCTCGCCAATTAAATGACTTCAGTTCTTTTTCTTCTTCCATTCTACTGATTCTCTTTGTTTTTGGCTGCAAGATATGGATTATTTTTATTATTGGTTTGGCTGGAGGGGGTCAATTTGCCTTCGGCGTTCAATTTGCCTGTGGCGTTCAATTGCCTACGGTGTTCAATTTGCCATGAACCCTTGAACCTTTGAACCCATGAACCCCAAAAACCTACTTATTCCGAAAAGCAGCCAGTCCACAGTCCAAAAACGCTTTATAAGCAGCGACATCTGGCGTAAAGGCAACAGGTTTGTTGAGTAAGGTCGTGCCATCATTATCCATCAGCACATAATAGGGTTGGGAGCTTTTAGCAAAATTATTGACTTCAAAAGCCGCCCACTTACTACCCACAGTACGGAGTTTTTGTCCGTTATTTCGGTCAAGTAAAAAAGCTTGTTTGTTGTCTGGAAATAAGCGCTCTTTATCATCCACATATAGCGAGATGACCACAAAATTGTCCTGTAGATGCTCTATAACTCCTGGTTTGTTCCACACATTTTCTTCCATTTTACGGCAGTTGACACAGCCATAGCCCGTAAAATCTAAGAAGATAGGTTTGTTGACCTTTTTTGCGTAAGCGAGTCCTTCATCAAAATCCTTAAAGCAATTTAAGTCGTAAGGGCATTCACTGTGTCCGCCATCTGCATTTCTTTGGCCAAAATAATTGTAGTGTACAGGCGGAGCCAATCCGCTTAACAGGTTCATGGATTTGTAGTTGTATAAGCCTTTTGCCATGTAGCCCACAAACAATAAGGACAATACACCTAGCGCCAGTCTAAACATCCCCGGGCGTTTTTTGCTTTCATTTTTGAAGCGATAAACCCCCAAATGATATAGCCCTAGCCCTAAGAAAATCAAAATCCATAAGACCATAAACAATTCAAACTTTAAGATACCCCAATGCTTTACCATATCGGCTACTGAAAGGAATTTTAGCGCAAGCGCCAACTCCAAAAAGCCTAGCGTCACTTTTACATTATTCATCCAAGAACCCGACTTCGGTAGATTGTTGAGCCATGCCGGAAACATCGCAAATAACGTAAACGGCAATGCCAGTGCCAATGAAAATCCAAACATCCCAACTAAGGGTTGAATCGGAATGACACCAAATAATGCCCCCGCTCCAGAAGCAGACTGCACCAAAAGACTACCAATAATAGGCCCTGTACAAGAAAACGAAACTATCGCTAAGGTAAACGCCATAAAAAAGATTCCAATCAATCCACCACGGTCAGCCGCTTTGTCAGATTTGTTGGCCCATGAGCTAGGCAAAGTAATCTCAAATACGCCAAAAAAGGATATGGCAAAGATGACAAATAGGATAAAGAAAATAACATTCATATAGACGTTGGTCGCCATGTCATTGAGTATCGTCGGACCAAATATACCCGTCAAAATCGTGCCCATACTGACATAAATAAAGATGATGGAAAGCCCATAAATCATCGCATCTCTTACCCCTTTTTTACGATCCTTTCCCCCTTTCGTGAAAAAACTTACAGTCAAAGGAATCAGCGGAAAAACGCAGGGAGTCAGCAAGGCAAAAAGACCGCCCGCCATGCCCAAAAAGAAGATGACCCATAGCGACTTACTGTTGTCTTCGTCGCTGCCGTCTCCTCCACAATCACTTAGGCTAGCATTCGAATCAATGTCTCTTTTGGTATCAAAATAACCCTTAAAATGCTTGCTTTTATCTGCGTCATAGGTATTTGCGGAAGCGGCAGATTGATCCGAAAGTGGCACACTAAAATCAATGCTTTGATTCATACATTTCGCATCATCACAAGTCATATAGTCGATGTATCCTTTGACGGGTTGGGATGGGTCTTTGACGGTTACTCTTTGGGTAAATGTCGCATAATTTTTGAATTTACTGACATTCATTTCAAACACCTTGTCGAACTTGGTGACTAGGTTGTCACTCTCTTTGGCGAGTCCTTTGGTGGTCGCATTTTCTTTGTCAAAAGTAATGACCGTGGGTAAAGGGCCATCATCACTTTCTTGCTTTTGGGAGTAGAGCCCCCAATGGTCTTTGATTTTGGCTTTTAGAATAACATCATATTCTTTTTCGTTGATTTTTTTGGCTGACCACGACCATTGGACAGGGAGATTGACATCTTGCTTAGGAGCTGGCGGGGTAGGAGTTGGGGGCGCACTTTTAATCTGTGCTTTCTTTACTTTTTTTTGTGTTTTTTTTTGCGTTTTCGGAGTCTTCTTGGGGTGCTTTTTTACTTTAGGCGTTGTTTTGGGTGGGGCAACCACTTTTTTGGGCTGTTCTTTGATTTTTACAGGAGCCTGTTTGGCGGGTTGTGGCGCAAAAGAGAAGTCCACGTCTGTCGGTGGCAGACAAGTTTTGTCATTACAAGTCATAAAGGTCAAATAACCCGTAATCGGCTTGGTAAAGTCGTTAATTTTTACTTTTTGGGTAAAAATCCCATCTTCAACAAATTTGGTGATTTCCATCCCAAAAACTTTGTCAAAACCTGATTTCTTATGACCAGATTCGGTGACTTTGCCTACTTTCGTAAAATGTGCCCCATCTTCAAAAGTAAAACTAGTCGGTATCGGGCCATCGCCTTCGATATGCTGAGAATAGACCGCCCAATTTTTGTCTATTTTGGCATGAAAGACAAGATTAAATTCATTACCGCCAAGGGATTTTACTTCAAAATTCCAGTGGACAGGCTTTTGAGCCGTAAGACCTAGAGTTAAAAAAAGAAAGATGGCTGTTAAGCTTAGTGTGAATTTCTGCATGTGATTTCCTGTTTGTCGATGTATTGCTTACGCAAATATACAGACTTTAGTTGTTTTATTAATGTGATTGGGGTCGCAAAGGGCAATAAGTGCGCATTTGGCTTATTTTAAACGCTTCCGCAAGGTAATAATTATTTGTGGGATGGCGTATCGTTTGTTTTATCGGCTAGGGGACAAATGTGGTTTTCTTCGGGGGCGATAAAATATTTTTTTTAAGATTGTATTTTGTACCTTTGCCAAAAGCACAAAATATTTATGGGCAATTCATCGGAATATATTAAGCATTTAGTATCAAGCATTGAGTTTTGGTTAGGTCTAGTCTTTGTAATAGGCTTGTTGACTTTAAATTATCCGCCATTGGATGCACATACTTGGCGTCAGAGTTTGACTTTAATGATTGCCAAAAATCTCTATGAGTTGAGTCCTAATGTCATGTATCCAACATATAATATAGGGCATCATCCGGGTATCATTCCTACTGAATTTCCTTTGTACAATTTTATTATTTCGTTGTTTTATCGAGTCTTTGGGTACAATGATTGGGCTGGACGTTTTGTCAATTGGTCGGTGACTTTTGTGGGTTTTTACTATTTTTATAAGACATTATTGAAGTTTAATGCGAAGAGAATGGCTTTTTTTGCTACTTTTTTCTTGATGGGTTCGGTGGTTTTAGTGTATGCACGCAAGACTATGCCGGATACATTTGCCTTGAGTTTGGTATTGATTGGGGTATATCATTCTTGGAATTATCTGGAGTCGGCTAAGCGAAAAGACGGGGTTTTGGCTTTTCTATTTATTTGTTTTGGATTATTAAGTAAGATTGCTTTTTTGCCACCAATGTCCATTTTACTGATTCCATTTTTTGATAGAGAGCTTCCGCAAAAGGCAAAGTCCTACTTCTTTGGATTGATGATTTTGGCTGGGGCTACTGTCGGGTGGTGGTATTTTTATTGGATGCCATATCTGAAAGAAACGTATCATAATCAATTGATTTGGCCAGTATCTCTGGCGGAAGGTTGGAAAATATTTAGCCATACACTAGACGAGCATTTGGGGCGCTTTCGGGATAAAGTCTATCGAAACCATGTTAGCTTTTATTTGTTTTTGGCAGGAATACTGATTGCTTTCGCAAAAAGGAATTGGAAAATTGTCTCTGTATTTCTACTATATAGTGTGATTACCTTCCTTTTTATCCTAAAAACAGGGGATGTATTTTACAAGCATGAGTACTACGTTATACTGTATGTACCGATGATGGCGATAGGGGTTGGTTACTTTTTTGAGCAATTTCATTTTAAGAAAATGCAGTCATTGACCTTTGGACTATCATTGGTTGTGGCTTTGGTATTATTCTTTTTTCCCGCAAGGAGAATATATCGAGATTGGACGAATCAGGATGCTTCCTATTATTTGCCTTTAGAATCCATTTTGGATGAGTATGTTTCAAAGGAAGATTCCGTCATGGTCAATGGTGGCATTTTTAACCCTTCCTTGATGTATTTTACGGGGCGTCATGGATGGTCTTTTGGCAATCAAACACTAAAGGTGGTGGATGATATGCCTATTTATAAAGAGCGTGGGCTAAAGGTCATTGTTGTGGATCGACACCAAATGAAAGACAGTTTACCCTATGAGTTACTTTTTGGGAACGATGATTTTTTGATTTATCGACCTTGATTACATGCCCTTAGAGTTATTCTTCAAACACCACTACCTTGAAATCTCTACAAAAGGGCTATAGGATTTTTAAGTGCCGAAAGTTGATGCAGCCATTATTTTAATCTTTCACAGACTTCCACCTTAAGGTCATCGACGATGATAGTGGTCGAATGCCCATTTTGGATGAGTAGTTGGATTTTGTCTTGTGGGTTTGTATTGCTAGGTATTTTATAGTAAAAATAGACTTCGCCCCATTCTTTGGGATGGCTACTCCATAAGCTAAAGTTTGATTTTTCGGCTAAAATCTTATTATTGATCCACATTTGTCGCCATCGGGTTGTCTTGCCATTTTTGATAACGCTGCCAATCATTATGGCGGAACTCCACCAAGAGACGGGGTGTTCTGCATAGAACCAGCCGCTTATTTTTAGATATTGTTTAGGTTTGACTCCAAGCTCTGCTACGGTTTTAGAAAGGAGTGTTATTTCACCGAATTCTTTGTTTATCCGTAGAGCTGCTGGGGGCGAATGAAATGTGTTAAAATCTAGATGAGCTTGTGCGGTGTCACTAAAACTATTTTCATAAATGGTAGTGATATAGTGTGTGTATCTAGGTTGATTGACATTAGAGTCATAGGTAGCAAGCATGGAATAATCCATTTTGGTTTTGCCAAAAATCTTCCAATAATAGGCGTCTGATGCATATTCTGTGCGAGAGACTCCCCAGTATTCCTGATAGGTTTGGAAGATATTTAGCACAGAAAAGCAAAAGACCAAAATCAATATTCCTTCTTTTAACCACCTTTTTGCGAAAGCATATTGCACAAAATAGGCCAATGGAATGGCTAATAAAGCATACGGACCAACCATCGGTCTAGACCCAAACGAATTAATGTAAAACCATACATGCCAGCTATATACTATAAACATGTACAACGGGAGAAATAATAAAATTGGCCACAGCCAAGTCCTTTTTTTAAACAAGAAGCCTATACCAATCAAAGAAAATATCATAACAGGTGTGTATCGTAGCCATCCATTTTTTCCGTCGGTTATACCTGCAATAATATGTGGATGTCTAAAATCAAATCCTTCATCTCGGTAGCTATAATAAATCCAATCTCCAGTGACAGTTTTCCAATACATTAGTTGGGGAACTGCGGCTAGTGCAAAAAACAATATGGCTACCAGTATCATTGTCCAATGCTTGCGCAAAAAACTAACGCGCTCCTTCACCTTGCTCCAATTTGTCAATCCATAAAAAAGTGGTATCGCCAAAACAAGGATGTCTGATGGGCGTATTAAGGTAATGAGCCCTGCACTTAGTCCTATAAATATCGCCATTTTCCAAGTTGGAGATGCATATCATTTTTCGGTGGAGTAAATCAATAAAGCATATAGAAAAAACAAATACCCATGCGACATTTGATTATTCATAGTGGTAAAGTAAAAAAGATTGGTAGCTAACCCTATGATTATCAATACGGTAGCTACAATTTCGGGCTCGAAATACTTCTTCAGTACTTTAGATAGCAGTACTATGCCCAGAGTCGTGTAAAACAAGATACTTGCAACAAGTGCCAAAATATACGGTGGAGAATAACCATCTGTTGGTTGTCCTGAAATATGCGCCGCAAAATGAGCGATAGCAAAAAAAGGACTTTGTAATATGGCGACCCCGCAGGTGTATTTATTGACAAAAGCTCCAGTTTGTTGACCGCTATAATCTTCTCCTTGCCCGATTATTTGTCTAATAAACTCAAAATCATGTTCAATAAAATAGGCGGGTAGGTAGGAATAATAACCTGCAGAATCTCCAGAGCTAACCGCACTTTTGTAGTAGCTTAAATGGAATAGGACAAAGATGTTGATAATTAATATCAGCCATAGTGACCAAGTGACTATGTTTTTTTTGAGATATTGCGCCATATTTTTTTTCATGGTGCGAATATACCTAAAACTATTGAGCTTACTCCGAAAAGTCGTTGGTACCAGTTGTTACCAGTAAAAGAAAGGAACAAAATTTTATTCTGTTTGCCTTAAGTTCCCCAGTTCAAGGTTGATTCTGATGAAAGTGTTTTTATTACCCATCCTGGGGGTAATTATACTACTTATGTGCTACAAAATAATAATTTTCTTTGCCATGATATTGTCTGGCGAATGCTTCTAAAGATAACGGTTTTTGTTTTTTGATGTAACTGCTTAAGTTCGATATTGACATATCCATTGCTGAAAAGAAAGCAAAAATTTTGTCGGGTGTAGCCCCGTAATGCTCAGAAGCCCCTAGACCATGTTCAAAGATAACAATGGGTTTGTAGGTGTTAATTATTTTTTGAGCTCCTTCTAATACTAATAACTCTGCACCTTCTACGTCTATTTTGATTAGATCAATTTTTATATTTAGGGGGATAAGCTTGTCTAAGAGCTCTGTTTTTACGGTAATAGATTCATCAACTTCATTAGGCTTGTCATAATCGCGCTTAAGAAGCCCACTATAAGATGGGTTAGAAGTGACGTAATTAAAAGAAGATGTTCCTGCTTGGTTGCTTGCGGCATAGTTTAAGATGGTACAATTACTGTGTTGATATTTTTTCTTTAGTTGTTGGTACATCTTAGGGATGGGTTCAACTCCAAAATGTTGACCTTGCGGGGCTGCTTGCCGCATTAAGTCAAGGATCTCCCCCTTAAAACAACCCACATCAATACAGTTGCTATCGGTGTGTAGTGATTTAATGATTTTCTTTGTTAGCAAATCATATCGATGGTTCCTAGATAACGGAATTGGGCTTAGCTTTAAAATTCTTTTTATTAGCTCTTTCATGTTGATTTTATGTTTTGTATAACATCTCGCAAATGTAGTTGTTTTTGGATATCTATCACTACGGGCTGCTTGTTTTTTTCTATAATGGCATTTTTTGTACCCAAATTTACCTGGTTCTTAGTACTTTGGTTGATTTTAGTCTATGGCACCTTTCATTTATCAACATTCATAAAACAAGAAAGACAGCTTACCCTATGAGTTGCTTTTTGGGAACGATGATTTTTTGATTTATCGGCCTTAGATTTAGTCATCAAATACCACCACCTTCAAATCATCCACTACGACAACGTTATGCTCTGAAAAGGAAATAAAGAAAAGCCAGACATCATCAAAAGGGACTTTAGGGATTTTGCTGTCGAGTCTAATGATTTTAATTTCATTATCATGAAACAAATTATCGACACGAATTAGATTCGTTTTGACGTGGTTGCCTTTGTTCATATACTTGACAACAAACTGGGTCGCTTCCCATTCGTTCCATTCTTTAGGTCGAAGCTGTCCTTTGAAGCTAGCACGAAGCCATATTTTATCTTTAGGGACATGTAATTTGATGCCTTTAAATTCGTGTCCTTTTTTACTGACGCAAAAACTTCTTTTTCCCGAAAGGGGTGCGTCGGTGCAAATACCCAATGTATCTTGTTCAAAATCAGTGAAGTAGATCTCTTTTGGGTGTTGGATAGGGGCATCATAATAGTCCTTATTATCCAATAAAGCTTTGTGGTCGATGTTAGCTGTGGTTCGCAAAAAGACCTTTCGGAAATAATACCGATTCATGCGTTCAGGATGCAATTGTCCACCGTAGTGTGCTTGATAGGTGAGCCAAAAATTGTAATAGACAGTGAAGGCCAGAAATCCTAAAAAAAATAACTTTACCCATTGTTTTTTGGATAGGATATATTCTGCGAAAGCAGTTAGTGGAAAGGCTAATAAAACATATAATTGAACTACACTTCTTTGACTCATAGAGCCGCCGTACCACCAGACTTGCCACGAAAATACAATGTACATAAAGAGTAAACTGTAGATGAAAGTGGGGTAGAATAGCGCCTTTCTGCGAAATAAAACCACAAATCCAGGTACAATCAAGGACATCACGGGGGTATAGACCCACCAGCCTTTTTTGTAGGTGAAAATGCAATTGTAAAAATGGGGTTGTAAAAAGTCAAACCCTTGGTCTCCGTAGCTATAATAAATCCACTGCCCAGTGCTGTATTTCCAGTAAGCTATCTGGATGAGACCCACCAAAATAACCCAAATAGCAGCAATGAATAGATGTCTAAATTTAGATTTTAAAAATTGTACCCTTTCGACAAGCTTTCTACGGCTGCCTACTTGCCAAAATAAAGGAATTAATAGGGCCATTAACTCTGTGGGGCGGACAAGCGTCATCACACCCACAGTCAAACCAATACTAATGACGGTGCTCAATTTGGGATAGCTATAATATTTTTCTGTAAGGAGTAGTAAAATTGCGTATAATGTAAAAAGGTGATTATGTGCATAGCCACTTTCAATGGTGTTTTGATTGAGATAATTAGTGGAAAAATAAATAACCAAAAGCACGATGGCTACCGATTTATCCGTAAAATGGCGGATTAGCAGCTTGCGCAAAAAAACAAATCCAAGGATGTTGACAAATAAGCCCCAAAGCCCCAGAGAGAGTTGATAAGGGTAGGAAAATCCATCGGCAGGATAGCCCAAAGGCTTAGCAATGGCATGGGCGATTAAAAAGCTTGGGGTGAAAATAACGGCTTGCCCAATGGCATATTTGGTTATTTTATGTCCATTGGGTGCTAAAAAAGCTTCGAAGCCATTTTGATATTCTTTGGCTTTTTGCTCCGTCAGATGCATGTCCTTTAGATCCTGATAGATGAATACAGATGGCAAATAGGAATAGTATCCAGCCATATCCCAAGAAATCATGGCTTCGCTTTTGCTTTTCTCCCATTTGGGGTAAAAGAAAAAACCAATTAAAACAATACCTAAAATAATTGTCCAAAGTGCTATGAAAGATGTTTGTTTAGGAAGCATTTTTTTTGTAGCAAAGGTAGTTCTATTTACTCAGCTTTTGGTACTTTGAACCAGAAGTTTTGTCTAAAGTAGAACACAAACATATGGCTGCTGCTGTTGTTGTCGGTTTTGTATATCAAAAAAAGGACTGTTTCCATAGAAACAGTCCTTTTTATTTGCAGTAAGGTTTGATTATTCATCTTCACTTTCTGGCAGCTCAATTTTCTTTTGAGCTTCTTTGCCTAGATAGTTGGGCAATTCCATCCCCGCCAAGTTAAATAAATCATTCAATGGGGGTACGGCTTTGTACATGCCAGAGATGAAGTCTGCGGTAGAGCCGCCATTGCCACCACCACCGTCCCAGACAGTGACTTTATCAATTTTGATATTTTTGATGGCTTCGACTTGCTTCTCTACTAATTCAGGCAACTGATCCGCAATCAACATTAAGATAGCATCTTGGGCATTTCCGCCAGCGGCTTCGACCATGAGTTTAAAACCTTGGGCTTGCTTGGACATGACTTCATAAAGACCACGTGCTTCTGCTTCTTTCTTTAGGAAAATAGCGTCGGCTTCACCTTTTGCGATGCGTCGAGTTTCTTCTGCTTGGGCTTCTGCATCAATTTCAATTTTTGATTTCTCAATATTGGCTTTGACGATGATGTCCGCTTTTTTGGTAGCCAAATCTCTCAAAGCACGTGCTTCTTCTGCTTTTTGTTCTGCTGCATAAGCTTCTTCCAAAGTTTTTGCTTTCTGTACTTTTTGAGCGGCAAGGGAGAGCCGTTCTGCTTCTGCTTCTTTTTCTTTCCGCAAGGCATTGGATTGGGCAATTTTGATTTGGGCTTCGTTTTGACCTTGGGTTGCTTCCGCTTGTGCGGCGGCTTCTCCTATGCGCGCTTGTGCATTGGCTTCCGCAACGGCAATCCGCTGGGCTCTTTGGGCTTCGGCTTCGCCAATTTCCCCATCTCTATTTTGTTCCGCGATGATTTTCTTGGCTCTATTTTCGGCTTCTGCCCGAGAATGAGCTTCTCCTATTTCTGCTTTTGCGTTGGCTTCAGCTACGGCAATCCGTTGAGACTGAAGGGCTTCGGCTTCACCGATAGATCCATCTCTGTTTTTTTCGGCAACGACCCGCTTAGCGGCATTAATGGCTTGCGCAGCGGCTTCTTTACCTAAAGCGATGATGTATCCTGATTCATCTTGGATATCAGTAACGTTAACGTTTATCAATAACAGACCGATTTTCTTGAGCTCAATGCCTACGTTGGTCGCAACATTAGCTAAAAATTTATCTCTGTCTGAGTTGATTTCTTCGATGTCCATCGTGGCAACAATCAGTCTCAATTGACCAAAAATAATATCCTTGGCAATGTCTCTGATTTCATGATTGGTTTTGCCTAGCAAACGCTCGGCTGCATTAATCATGACTCCTTCTTGTGTCGAAATAGCGACGGTAAATCTAGAAGGTACGTTGACACGAATGTTTTGACGACTCAAAGCGCCTTCCAAGTTAACGTCAATAGAAATTGGGGATAAATCTAGGTACTGGTAATCCTGAATGACTGGCCAGACAAAGGCGGCTCCACCAGCCAGACATTTGGCGGATCCACTTCCCGTCTTACCGTAGATAACGAGTAGTTTATCCGAAGGGCATCGCTTGTATCGACTGATGATAAAGGCTAATAACCCCACAATAAGCAGTACAGCTAATCCGATTAAAATAAGTGCAATGGGCATAGTTTTCAATTTAATTGGTTAAAAAAAGGTTTTGTTTTGTAACTCAATGCTTAATGAAATTTTTTCTTTTCGGCATTTCGTTGTATTTCTGAAAGGTTAAAATTAATCAGCTCTAGTCCGACTTTATTTAATTCTTTTTCAATATTGAAAGATAAAAATCCAATGGTTGATGACCAATCTTCATACAAATCATCAATATCCAAAGAAGTAAAATCAATCATCAGCTGACTTTTAATAATGTCTTGCGCCAAATATCCAATTTTATCTTTCGGCATCTCCAAAAAACGATTGGCGGCTTCCATCAGCAGATCTTCATCTTTGGAGATGGCTACCGTTACTTTTGTGGACACATCAATGAGCTCTTTTTGCCTGTTGGGAATGCCTTTTAACCGAATCTCCAATCTCATAGGCGTCAAATCTAAATAAACTGCTTTTTGGATGATAGGCCATACAAAGGCGGTGCCTTCCGTCAAACAAATAGGTAGCCCATCTTGGGTTTTTCCATAAATGATAAGCGCTTTGTTAACAGGTATTTTTTTGTATCGGCTACCGACATAATTAACCACTAAAAACACCAATAAAGCAAATAGAATAAAAAGGGCTATGGCTGGCATAATGTGTGTTGTTTATGAGTAGGGTGATCTTTGCGCTCACTACTACGTGATGAAAAATAACAAAACAGCGTTCGGTTTAGACGGGTTTTAGTTGCACGATTGCACAATTGAACAAATAAAATTTTGTTTCACCCTTTAGCTATTGGCTACAACGACTTTTCGGAGTAAGCTCAAGTATTTTTTTATCTAAAAGGCTTTTTTCCTTTCCACAATTAAAGTATTGTCTGGTAAAATATCCAAAACAATCACCTTTTCACCAGTCGCAATACGGGTGTCATCCGTAATGGCTTCTAGCTCTTTTATTCCTTGCGAAATAATAATCTGAATTCGTCCTTTGCCTGTTCGTTCTCTTGGGATGGGTATATATACTTCGCCTGTTTGGCCGATGGCTAGACTTAGGTCTTCTGTGCCGACTTCCGTCAAATTGGCGACCTTGAATAATACCCAAGCCACAAAAAACATGGCCGTTAATCCAAAGCCTAATCCAACCAAAATAGCCAAGTAAATGGACATCCCTGCATTGAGTATCAATATGCCCCCCCAGCTAAAGAAGGTGAAAAAGGCTATAATACTCCTTATGGAAAAAATTCTAAAATCTGAATCAATTCCAAATTGACCACCATCTGCGCTATCGGTATCCATATCTCCATCAAAATCCACATCCACATCACCATCTAGATCCGCATCTACATCTGTATCGCCATCTAATCCTAAAAAGGTTAAAGCAGTCTGCAATACAAATAATATAGTAGATATAATGGCTGTGCCCCAAAAGAATTGCTCTCCTGAGCTTAGCTGACTCCACCATTCACCTGAAAATATTGTTGACATGATTATTGATTAATTATATAGCAATATTAACTGTTTTTGGGCTCTTTTTTGAGATTTTACCCCCAAATGGCTGTTTTATTCGGTGAACCTAGGGTTTTTATAGATGAATGCCGTAACCCGTCGAAATATATCATAGCAGTATATATCTAAAACAATCCTTATCTTTGTCGTTATTAATCAAAAAATAAAATAAATGAAAAACCTAACAGTAAAACTAAGCCTGATGGCTGTCATTGCTTTGGCCTTCTCTAGCTGTAAACCAAAAATTGATGCAGACTTTGTCAATAGCTTGATGAGCTCACAGACTAAGATTACCGAATCTATTAATGCACTCAAAGGAAGTTCTTCTTCTATGGAGTCTTTTAAAGGTTTGATGGTGAAGCAAGCTACGGAAATGGAAGGCTCTGAAGCAGCTGGTGGCGCTCAAGAATTAATCCAAGCTGTAACGAGCATATTGAGTGGTAGAGCGTCGATGCTTACAGAAATTACTGGGCTGTCCACTAAAGTAGGAGGCTTATTGACAAAGTATCAAGCTGGTGGTGTGAAATTGAAAGATGCCAAATCTCAATTTACGGGCCTACAGAGTACATTCACTGATCTACTCGGAAAAGTAGGAGATAGTGACAAGAAATTTTCAGATTACAAGGCAAAGTTTTCTGAAATGTATAAAATGTATAAGGACGCCAAAAAATAACGTTTAAAACATAGATAATTAAGGTCACTTAGTTCTGCTGAGTGGCCTTTTTTTATGCAAATAAGAATTTGTTCTACCTAGCTTCCGCAAAATTTTCAGAAGCATTTTGGGGCGAATCCAAAGATTCTAACTATCTTTCGCATTCAAAATGGACTAAAATACTCTAAAAACGACCCAATGATGAAGCAATTACTTCTAATTATTGCCCTACTTTTTTTTGGCGCAAGCCATAATGTCTTCGCTCAAGAAACACCCAAAGGTTTGGATGCACGCATCAATGATGCGGTAAAGCCTGCGACGAAAGTTATCTCCAATATTGTTTTTTATCCAGTAACTATTGGTGGGCATAAGGATGTGAAAGGAGTCCATTTAGACCCAAATTCTAGCTTGCTAAACATTGAGCTCGATAACGGAGCGGTTCATATCATAGACCTATCTAAAAAAGATGAAGCGATAAGAACCAATCCCAATATTTCATTGGATAACTCGACAAATATATTGACGATGGGGGATGGAAGCACCATGAATCTAAATGATAACTTGGACACCAAAGTCCCGATTGTTTTATTTGTGTTGATTCTAGGTGCCTTGTTTTTTACGATTAGTTTTGGCTTTGTAAATATCAGAAAACTAGGTCTATCTATTGATATTGTCCGTGGAAAATATGATGATATTGACTCGCATGCCACGGATCCAATTGTCGGAGACGAAGTCTGGCATACGGATGAAGGAGATAATCCCGATACGGAGCGAGTAGAAGGCCATCATGGAGAAGTATCTCATTTTCAGGCACTTACGGCTGCTCTTTCGGCAACGGTAGGGCTTGGGAATATTGCCGGGGTAGCCATTGCGATAGCGATTGGTGGGCCAGGGGCGACGCTTTGGATGATTTTGGCAGGATTTATTGGGATGTCCACGAAGTTTGTAGAATGTACACTTGGTGTAAAATATAGAGAAATAGAAGCAGACGGTACGGTGCACGGTGGACCGATGTATTATTTGAAAAAGGGCTTTGCAGAAAAAGGATTTGGTGGCATAGGAAAAGCCTTTGCGGTGTTTTATGCGTTGATGGTCGTGGGAGGTTCTTTTGGAGGAGGCAATATGTTTCAGGCGAATCAGGCTACGGCACAATTTATCAGCTTGACAGGTATCGAAGCGGGCTATGCTAAGGCGGCTTTTGGGTTGTTTATGGCGGTATTGGTGGGGATTGTGATTATTGGTGGGATTAGACGAATCGGTAGCGTAGCAGAAAAAATTGTTCCTTTGATGGCGATTTTATATGTAGGAGCGGGCTTGATTATTTTGGCCTTAAATTATCATTTAATACCGAGTTCTTTTGCGCAAATATGGGATGGAGCCTTTACAGGACAAGGGATTGTAGGTGGATTTGTGGGGGTGTTGATTCAAGGTTTTAGGCGAGCGGCATTTTCTAACGAAGCAGGTGTGGGCTCAGCCGCCATAGCACATGCGGCTGTAAAGACAAAATATCCAGTGAGTGAAGGCTTAGTCGCCATGATTGGACCTTTTGTGGACACTGTGATTATTTGTACGATTACGGCTTTAGTGATTGTGATATATAATACAGGCGGTCATTTTGATTATGGTAATGTAGTAGATGGTGAAGTGCTGATTCAAGGGGCTAGAGTAGGGGGGGTGGACTTGACTTCGGCGGCCTTTGACTCGGCAATACCTGGGTTTTCTTATTTGTTGACGATAGCGGTTATTTTATTTGCTTTTTCCACGATGTTGTCTTGGTCTTATTATGGTTTACAGGGATGGAAGGTACTATTTGGTCGGAGCAAAATGGCGGATACGACCTACAAAGTGTTGTTTTTGTTATTTGTGATTATTGGTTCTTCTGCCAGTTTAGGTGCGGTAACTGACTTCTCCGATGCGATGATTTTTGCGATGATTTTTCCGAATATGATTGGATTGGTTTTGTTGGCTCCAGTGGTGCGAAAGGAGTTTCATCGGTTTTTGGATGTGATTCGAGTAAAGAAGTAATTAGCGCTCGATGCTAGTTACTGGTTACTAGAACGTGGGATGTTGAGCCGAACGGTCGTTCGGGTGTCTAGCAATCACGTTACTGGTTACTAGAACGTGGGATGTTGAGCCGAACGGTCGTTCGGCTGTCTAGCAATCACGTTCGTTTATCTAGCAATCACGTTACTAGTTACTAGAACGTGGGACGTCGAACCGAACGGCCGTTCGGCTGTCTAGCAATCGGATTACTAGATGCGTGGGACGGCCGTGCGGCTATCTGATATAATTTTACTAGGAATTGGCTACTCGAGTAATAAAAAAAAACTACCTTTGCCGAAAGCAAAAAAAACGAGAAAATTGTCCAAATTTCCCTATAAATTCATCGCCATTGAAGGTAATATTGGTACGGGTAAGACCACCATGTGTAATATGTTACAGCAGCAATTTGGTTGTGATTTAATATTGGAACAATTTACGGATAATCCTTTTTTACCCTATTTCTACAAGGATCAAGAGCGATATGGCTTTCCTGTGGAATTGTTTTTTATGACCGAGCGTTATAAGCAATTGTCGAGTTTTTTTTCTGCGCCAGACATCTTCAATCCCCAGATATTTTCGGATTATTTCTTTATGAAGACCTTGCTCTTTGCAGGAAATAATCTAAAAGATGAAGAGTACCGCCTATTTCACCGACTCTTTTCGATTCTTAATAAGGAGTTTCCGAAGCCGGACATCATTTTCTATTTGCATCGCCCTATCGACCGACTAGTGGAAAACATCAAAAGACGCTCCCGTGATATGGAGTCGGATATTTCTAAAGAGTATTTATTGAGTATCCAAAACGCTTATATGGACTACTTCAAAAATATTGTGGATTTTCCGGTGGTGATCTTGGAGATAGATGATATGGATTTTGTCAATAATGACGCTGATTATCAATTGATTGTAGAGCATTTTCAAAAAGAATATGCTCCTGGGTTGACGCATATTCGGTTGAAGGTTTAGTCCAAGTTTCGTTTTTTTTTGTTGAAAATCAAGTTTTAAATCATTTTTTTTTTGTACATTTGCTATTGATGCTTGGGCATTTTATTTGATTTTTATCAAGCGGTTTGTTGAAAAGGTCGTATTAAATAGTATGATTTTTTATTTAACTGCTTATTTTATTTACTTTAAAATAATTTCATCATGAAAAAAAGTCTTTTTATTTTACCCCTTGTAATTACCTTGTTATTCGGGGGGGGGGTAATTGTTTTTAGTCAAAATCCAGCGTCTTGTAATGGCGCCCATACACTTACTTTGACAGGTTGGGGAACTACGATTTGGCCTGCGGCAGGAATAGACCCTTCTTGGTCATTCAGCAGTATTGTTGTAGGAAACCATCATAAATTGGTCGTTCCTTCTGGGCAGACTGTTCGCTTTGTAAAAGGAGGAGAGTTAGAAGTACTGGAAAAGGGAGAGCTAGAATTGTCAGGAGTCTTGACAAGTTGTGAAAATGAATGGAAAGGTGTGGTGCTTAGGGGGCAAGTGAATTTATTGCCTTCGGATTTAACAGAACAGGCAAGGTTTGTAGGAAATCGTGGGAAAATTGAAAATGCTCAGGTGGCAATATATGCAGGAACTCAACAAATACTTAATCCAGGTTCTACTACAGGGGCAATCCTTGGAAGTGGGCATATTCGTTGTTATGGGACAGAGTTTCTAAATAACTCCGTAAGTATAAGTATTTTTCCTTACCAGATTGTGAGTATATCAAATCCTAACCCACCGATTATTCAAGATTTTCAAATTGGTGAGTTTATTGGATGTAAATTTTTGGTCGATGATGCCTATTCTGTGGAAGAACCATTTAAAGAGCATGTATTCTTGGAAAGAGTAGTCGGGGATGTGAATTTGGCAAAACCGCATGATGGTATTTTTTTTGAAAGATGTACTTTTGATATGCAGCAGAAATTTCCTAACCTGACTAACCGCGGTATTTTGTCTGTCGGCAGTAAGTTTTTTGTTAAAAGTTGTAGTTTCAAAAGTCTTGTAAAGGGGATTGAAGCTACTTCATCTATCATTGGAAGTCGCCCTTATATTGTCTACTCATCTACTTTTAGTGAGTGTGCAATTGGCATCCATAATGTAAATAATACAGGAGCAAGGATTAGGGGGAATCTATTTCATTTGGGTGATATGCCTTTAAAATATGCCCATGTTTTTGTAGCTACATTGGGTTTTCGTGCTCCCCAACAAGTGGGAATCTATTTTGAAGGAGGAACAAATGGATTTGATATTAAATATAACCGGTTTTATGGGCTGGACAATTCGGGTATCCAGACTTACGGTTCTTATTGGAGAGATTTAGGGGCAAATAGTAAAAACATGGTTACTCAAAATAAATATCGAGCACTAAACTTTGGAAATTTTGCCGAAAGGTTCAATGGGCATAAAGGAGCTGGCTTGACTTATGTGTGTAATGAGAATTATAACCTTAGCTATTATTCTTTTGATTTTACAGCGATTGATAACTCCCCTGTCGCAGGCCAGCTGTCTATGCGCTTAGATCAAGGGTTGGCTAGTGGTTTAAATAAGCTTGCTCCATCCCTAAATCATTTTTCTTGGGTAAGTGTAGATTTTTTGGCTTTTGGTGGTCAGCAGGAATATAGATACTATGTACCCAACGAGTCACCTTCTTTTCCATACTTCCCTAAAACTTATTGGGGTATTACTTTGAAGACATCAGATGAGCCAAATGATATATGTGGAACAGAATTTAAACGATTTGCGGATGATAGTCGGTTGACCGAAGAAGAAAAAAATGTTAATTTGTCTAATTATTTTACGAATAAAGGAGGGTATGAGCAGGCGGAGGTTGCTTATGGCGTGGCTCAGACAGAAGGAGAAAAGTTGATTGCGCAAAAAGCCATGGTTTTTTATCGGCAAGAAATGGATGTGGCTGCTTACATTGGTTATACTAATACGGAGACCGACACTACTACGCATGATAGTTTACGGGTGTGGATGCAACGTTTTGAGAACCCAACGGGTGATTATATGTTAGTGGGAGATTACATTTCAACTAAGGAATACTCCAATGCCATAAGCACTCTTAATGAAATGCCTGTAAAATATAATTTTTCGGAAGAAGCGCTGTTTGAGCATACGAAAGTAGCGGATATTTATGGGCTTTTAATCGCAGCAGATGGTGAAGCCCTTTCGGAAAACGACCTACAAAGCCTAGAAGAATATGCCGACTTGGACGGAGGGCAAGCAAGGTATTTAGCGCGTAGCATATTGACAGCAGAAGGCTATTTCTTTGTGCCCAGTATCGCAGAAGTGGAGCTACCGAATGGCGAAAGTGTATCTATAGGGAGTAATGAGAAAAAACTGTTGATATCACCCAATCCTGTGGATTATAATGCTAATTTTGATTGGAGTGAGTTTGATACGGAAGGGAAGGAAATAAGCATCGAAATTACTAATCAAACAGGATGTTTAGTTCAGGTTTTGCACCCAGATGCTTTGGATGGGATGGTAGAGTGGACAACGGAGTCTGTTAGTGGAGGAATTTGCTACTACCGTTTGTTAATTGATGGGGTTGAAGCAGATGCTGGCTTTTTTATAGTAAACAAATAAATCAATTAGAGCTATTCCGTTTTACGGAATAGCTCTTTTAATTTTAAGACAATGAAAGTAATTCTAATTATTCTTCTGACTTTTGTATTTTCAGTTGGCTTGATGGGGCAATCAGGATTTATAAGAGCCTATGACGAATCAGTCGGGCATAGTGCTGATTTTATGGATGTTGTAATCGATGATGACACCATTGTACTCTATAGTTTGGCATGGGATAGTACAGGCAAACAAGGTATCCGCTTTGCCAAACTAGATACGCTAGGAAACGTGCTACAAGAGACGATGATAGTTGATAGTGTTTTGACTTTGACGACGACCTATTTTCGGAAAAAAATCCTACGGACTACGGATGGAGGATATGCCATATTTGGGTCAGCGGGATTGCCAACAGCCTATTTGTTGAAGGTGAACCATGAACTGGAGATGGAGTTTATTGTAAAATATACAGATCCTAATGGGGCAAGTTTACTGAATACAACGTTATTGGAAGTGGATGATGGTTTTTTGTTGGTGGGTAAACATGTAATTTCTACGGAACATAATTTTTTCATCATTAAGACCGATGAATTTGGAAATGAAATATGGCGTAGAGTTTATGATAAAGAGGCAGGAGTCGATGAAATCATGATTGAAATAAAGAAAGTAGGCGAAGGTTTTTTATTGATGGGCAGTAGGTCAAATGATTTGCTACCAGCTCAATCCACTTGGGGGGCGGGGTATTTAATGTTTATTGATGCAGAAGGTAATGAAGCTTGGAGTTGGACTATGGATAAGAATTTGTTGCCAGCTGGTTGTCAGGATGGGTATATGTTAACGGATAGTAGTTGGATATTTACATCTGGGACATGGGAATGGGATGAGGATAATGGACAATATGCTAGTCGCTTGTTGGTTTTTCGGCTGGATAAGGATAAGAATATCGTTTGGCAGAAGGTGATTGGAGATTTATGGAATTTTCAATGGTTTAATGATTTAGAACGTACGCAAGATGGTGATTTTATAGCGTCAGGCAATTTATGGCGGGAATATGCCGAAGGAGTGTTATTTTCAAGAGCAGTACATTATAAATTTACAGAGGGTGGAGATAGTCTTTGGATGCGTCAGGATTCGGTATTGGAGGACGCATGGGTTTTTGGGACGGATTTGTTGACATCGGGGAGTATTATATCGGTGGGTTATACGGATAAGTATGGAGCAGGAGGTGGACGTTTTGGTTTTGTGATGAAGATTGGAGCAGATGGATGTATTGATACGTTGAATTGTTGGCCTGTGGCGACCACTGAGTCAGTGCCACAAGTAACTGCTGCTGTTTTTCCTAACCCAGTTAATGAAGTACTCACCGTGTCTATCCCAGAGACGAAAGCAGGATATATATATTTCTATGATGGTCTTGGTCGTTTTTTGCGTAAGCAGGTACTGGAGCGTGGAGATAATCGTATAAAAATGAGTGACTTACCAAAAGGGATGATCTTTTATGAAGTGTGGGACACTCAGCGGAAAATTTTGATTGGACGAGGAAAACTGGTGAAGGTTTAGTCCACAAAACACTCCTGCAACCTATTAATCTGGTTTTTATTTCCGAGTACAATAAAGCTTTCACCTTCTTGCAGGATGGTTTCTGGCGAAGGATTTGCTTCGTAGGTACCATCTTTTTTGCGCAAGCCGATGACATTGGCGCCGGCTCTTGTTCTGATTTCAAGGTCACGTAGTCTTTTTCCTTTCTTTTTGTCAGAGAAGTCACCATAGTGAATTTCTTCAAAACCGATATTGGTATTGGTTTCGTTGGCAATGAAAGAGAAGAAATCAACCACATCGGGTTTGTTGACAAGTACCGCCATGTAGAAGCCGCCGATTTGGTCAGGCATGATGACGTGGTCTGCTCCCGCTAAGTACATTTTCTTTTCGGAGCGCTTGGCAATGGCACGAGATATAATGTCGATTTTGGGACTTAGCTGCCTTGCGGAAAGCACGATAAACATATTTTCAGAGTCATCTCCAGTGGCGGCGATGATGGATTTTGCCTTTTTGATATTGGCTTGTTGGAGTACTTTGTCATCAGTGGCATCCCCGATAAGCCAAAGTAGGTGTTGGGTGGTGTCACTTACTTTTTTGATGGCATCTTCGGATTGTTCGATGATGACGTAGGTTTGGTTTTGCCGGTCAAAATACTGGATGATTTCACGCCCATATTTTCCTAAGCCGCAGACAATCACGTGGTTATCAAGTGCTTTTATTTTCTTGTCCATTTTTTTTAGAAATCTATTTTTAAAAATCTCCCCTTCGATGATGTATTTTGAAAAGGCCGTTGCCGAATAAGCATAGATGCCTATATTTCCAATAATGTAGAAGGATGCAAAGATGCGCCCTGCTTCACTAAGAGGCTTCACTTCCGTAAAGCCGACCGTAGAAAGCGTAATTATGGTCATGTAAAAGGCTTCACTAAAGGAATAGCCTTCTAGTACCGTAAAACCTAAAATACCTATAGCGATAGATGCAGCTAAAAGCAAAAAAGCGATACGTATCCCCGTTTTTGCTTCCGTCTTTTTGTAGTAAAGGTCTGCATTTTTATTTTCTATTATCGGCATAGTGATGCTGTTATTTTACTCTTGCGCACGAAGCCGAACGGTCGTTTGGCTCTACCATTTTCGTTTGCGGCGTTTTTTGGTCGTTTTATTTTTCCAAGGTTTTTTACTTTTCATGCCGGCTTTAGGGTGTACGAATTGTATTTCATCTACCAATCTTTTTGCACCAGCGTACTTATCCATAATCCACATTACATAGCGGATATCGACCATGATATTGCGACAAATCGTGCGGTCATAGTTCATGTCACTCATAGTACCTTCCCAGACTCTATCAAAATTAAGCCCAATTAGATTGCCATAAGCATCTATGACGGCGCTGCCAGAGTTGCCGCCAGTGGTGTGATTAGAGCCTAGAAAATTGACAGGGAGACGTCCATTTTCGGCATATTGCCCATAGTCTTTGGCGGCGTAAAGGTCGAGCAAATGCTGTGGTAAGTCAAATTCATAATCCCCAGGGACATACTTGGCGATGACGCCATCCAGATAGGTTTTGGGTAGATATTGTACGCCATCCTTGGGCAAATAGCCTTCTACTTGACCATAGGTGACACGCATCGTGCCATTGGCATCAGGATAAAACTTTTTTTCCGGAAGGACTTCCATCAGCGCTGCCATATACTGACGTTGCATACTGTCGATAGGCGCTTTAAGTGCTTGATACTCAGGGTTTAGTCGTGTACTGTACGCATCTACAATATCCATGAATAATCGATAAACAGGGTCGTTTTTGATTTCATCTATTTTCTTCTCGTCGATGAGTTTAAGTAATTTTTTGGGTTGAGTCATGATGGAATTATCATAAAATTCTGTCGCTAGTTGTTCCATATCATAACCTTCCAAAAAGCGGTCTTCCAGCAAGATGTTGGGAAAATAAGCCGTACAAACATTATCGGTATAAAGCTGCATCAGTGACTTGAAAACATCCCGATCCACAGTGGGCTGATAGTCCTTATAAAAACGTTCTAGGGATTTTTTGGTATCGGGAGCTAGTTCCTTATAGTTCTCATCATTCGCTTTCGCAAAAAATCTTCTTAGGGAGTTGGCGGGTTTGAAAATCTCAATATGCCTAAAGAAAAGCTCATGAAAATATTCTCTATACACCGCCAATAATTCAATCTCTTGGTATTTATAATCCATGTCCGCTAATAGCTCCCCATATTTTTGGTTGAGTGCAGGTTTTGCCGCAAGGCGCTCAGCAAATTGAACTTCCATTTTTTGCTTTTTTTCTACGGCATGAGTCCGAATTAATCCGCTTCTTTCGCCTATCCATTTTTTCCAATAGTTGGCTATTCGGGCATATTTAGACGAATATTGTAGGCGAATATTGGGGTCGTTGCGCATTGCCTTATCCAATATTTTGAGTGCATGTTCTCTAATTTCAATACGGGCGGGGTCGATGACATCTTGCACTTGTTTGACAGCAAAAGAAGGGAGATATTCATTGGTTCTTCCTGGGAATCCATAAATCAAAGTGAAGTCCCCCGTCTCGACACCATCTAAGGAAACAGGCAGGAAGTGTTTGGGTTTAAGTGGCTGATTATCAGGGGAGTATTTGGCAGGTAGGTTGTTTTTATCTGCATAAATTCTGAAAATAGAAAAGTCGCCCGTATGCCTTGGCCACTCCCAATTATCGGTATCTGCGCCAAATTTTCCGATGGCAGAAGGCGGTGCTCCAACCAGACGTACATCTTTGTAAGTGATGGTGACAAAAAGGATGTATTGGTTGCCCTTAAAGAAGGGTTTGATTAGGATATCTTCGTATTTCTTTTTGGCGTAAGCCTTTTTAAAGGCTTCAATATTTTGGGACGTTTTGTCTTGACGTTCTTTGGTGGTCATTTTGTCGGTAACTCCCTTTAGGATGTCTTTGGTGACATCTTCGATGCGTTCGATAAAGGTGGCCACAAGGTTCTCATTTTTGAGCTCATCGGATTGTTTCATTGCCCAAAAACCATCTTGAAGATAGTTATTTTGGAGCGTGGAATGCGTTTGGATGGCAGAGTAGCCACAGTGGTGGTTGGTGAGTAGTAAGCCTTGCGGCGAAATGATAGACGATGAGCAACCACCGTTGAAATGAACGATAGCATCTTTGAGAGAGCCTTTGTTGACGCTGTAAATGTCTTCAGCGGACATTTTCATTCCCAAGGACTGCATATCTGCTTCATTGAGTTGTCCGAGAAGGAAGGGAAGCCACATCCCTTCGCCAGCCAAGGCGGTAAAAGGGAGCAAAAAGGAAATTAGTACGGGAAAAAGAAATTTGCGCATGATGTTGTAATTTTTATAACAACAAAGCTAATTCTTTTTTTTCAATTAGGCATTATTTGAGCCGCTACGAATTTGAGCCCGTTGTATCGCTACCATTCACGACGTGGTTTTGCTGTAGACAGTGACGTGCTGATCCAAGCCTAAGGGGCTCTTTTTGCAAACCTATTCAGGAATAAATTTTAGCGAAAGCGAATTGACACAATGGCGGGGATTTTTTTCGGTGATTTGTTCTCCTTTAAAGACATGACCTAGATGGCCTTTGCAGTTGGCACAAATAATTTCTGTCCGTCTGCCGTCTGCATCAGGGACGTGTAAAATAGCGCCTTCAATTTCATCATCAAAAGAAGGCCATCCGCAGCCAGAATCAAATTTAGCGTCACTTAGGTAGAGTGGTGCATCGCACTGTCGGCAAACATAAGTACCTTTTTGAAAGTGTTGGTCATATTCTCCGGAGAAAGGGCGTTCGGTACCTTTTTGGATGATGACAAAATATTCAGCAGGGTTGAGTGGGTTAAAGGTTTTCTTTTTCATGCTTATTCTGTTTTGGGCAGTTTGGTGTGTAACAGTCTGAAATTATTTATGTTTCAGTAGGCTTAGAATATTGCGGTTCCAGCTTGGTCGATGGGCTAGCCGCTCGAATAAGATAAATGTAAAAAGAGCAATGGTAACACCAAAAATACTACCGACCATCGCATCTTTTAGGAAATGTTGGCCTAGGTAGATGCGAGAAAAACCAACGGCGGCAGCTAGTAGTAAAAAAAGTAATGCGATGGTTCTTTTGTGCTTGGATTGAAGCGCAAGCAGTGTGAAAATACTAAACGCAGCCATGGTATGACCCGAAGGAAAACTGGAATGCCCAGTAAGTAGCGGTACGCCGTCAACAGGAACTAACTCGGCAAGCCGGTCTAATTTGTGAAAATATAAGACTGGACGAGGATGAAAAAAAAACGCTTTGGCTAGGCTTGCCGTAATCATGGTGATGGCAATGGTCACCAAGAGACTTACCGTTTTGCGAAAGCTAATAAATAAGGTCGCCAGGACAATAGGAGTGATGACTATTGGCTCCGCTAGCTTTGTCGTTGACTTGAATATATCGTCCCAGATGCTTTCGCGAAAAGCGACAAAATATAGGTTTTCATTGCCCATAGGAATACGGGCTATCAAAAATACGCCTACGGTCAAAAACAAAAAATAAGATAGAAAATACCACCTATTTTCTCTAATTATTTGACCCAATACCATTCTTTTTTTTATTGATTTTGTGGTCATTCTCGGTTGAATAATTTGGAGAAAAAGTTTTGGACATTGCGGATGTTAAATACTTGGGCGTCTTTCATCGCTTGTCTAGTCAAGTAAAAACCAATGGGTAATAATACCATGGATGATAAAAAAGAAGCTAGCCAGACATTCATTTGTTGCTCGGAGTTCATCTTTTTGCCGACCATAGAAATCATGATGAAAATAATAAAAAAGGCAATCGCCACTAATAATGGATAGCCAAAACCGCCTTTGCGAATAATCGCCCCCATCGGAGCACCAATAAATAAAAAGACAACGCAGGCAATGGCAATATTGAATTTGCTTAACATCTCAAACCAAAAAAGCCGCAGTTTTTTGTCGATTCCTTCTCGCATAGAAGCGGCACGATAGGCGCTACTTTGGACTCTTCCGATGGCACTTTTGGCTTTTGTAAGAAGGTCATACTGTGAGCGTTCTGGGAAGGTCTCGATAAGCTGATGGATGGTGTCTATCTGGAAAGGTAATTGTTGAAGTCGTTTTTTTTGCTTAATTTTTTGGGCAATTCTTCTTTTTTCTAATAGTTTTTGAGAGCCCGATGTTTTTGGGGGAAGTTGTTTGACCTTCGTGGAGTCGGAAGTTTTAGTTGTTTTTTTGACCGAAGGCGAAAAGGTGAAGTAGAGCTCGTTTACTTTGGATAAGTTGGATAAGCGTTCAATTTTTTTAGATTTTAGGGAGTCAATAGCAATCATTAATTGCTTGACATTAAGCATGGATTGGTGGGACTTGAAGAGATTGGGGTCGGTGGTTTCCATCTCGAATTCAGTCAGATCAAATATTTTTTGCCATTCTGCAAATTTAGTCCGCACAAAAGGATATTTCTTTTTGGGATGTTGGTATTTATTGAGTTCTTGATACTGCCAGCCGTCATGGAGTTTCATGACAAAATATTTTTTATCATCCGTGGTGTACATTTCTCCTGTATTGGCCATGATTTCGGCGCTTTCGTCGGAGCGATTTCCTTGATTGATTATAAGGATGTTTTCAAGGTGGATTTTGTCTTTGTGCTTTTTGCCAATTCGGATGACAAAACCTTGGAAGTCATAGTTGAATACACTCTCTTCTAGGCTTAGGGCAGGCTTTTGGGTTCGGATATCGTATAGCCTAGACTTGAATTTTAGGTTGGCAACAGGAATTAAATAATTGGAGAAAATAAAGGATAATACGCCCATCCCAATGGCTAAAATGGCCAAGGGCTTCATGATTCGAGCTAAGGAGATTCCTGAAGATTTCATGGACGAAAGCTCATATTTTTCGGCCAAATTTCCCATAGTCATGACGGATGCCAAAAGCATGGCGATACTCATGGACATCGGCACTAAAGAAATAGACAAGTAAAAAATAAACTCCAAAAGAATCCAAAAACTCACCCCTTTACCCATGATTTCGTCCACATAGAGCCAAAGTACTTGCATAGTCAACACAAACATGGCAATGCCTAGCGCCACAAAAAATGGCGGTAGAAAACTCTTAATCAGTAATTTGTCCAGTATTTTAATGGCCGCTGTATTTATTTCTTTTTGTCTGAGCGCATCGTCCACTCATCCATCAACTCTAAAGTATCAGGATTATATACTTTGGCAGACACATTTTGTCCATCAATATAAATCAAGACCAACGCAAATTGGGTGGAAAAATTGCTGACTGCATCCGTCCAAGGCACATTCTTATCCTGTGCATAATAAGGCGCTCCTGCCGACCCGTTGTTGATTTGCCAGATAGTTCTTTTACGCTCTATTTTTCCGAAAGGGTAGTCAGAAGGGTAAATATTAGTTTTGGGAGTGACTTTCACTTTATTGTAGTTGTGTTCATCTCCTGTCAACATCGCCACGACTTTGGTGCTTTTATTGACCAAAATATCTAAATATTCGTCTCTGCGTTCAATGATGCCTTTTTTGACGGGCTTTCCAGCAATGGTCGGTCTAGGGCCATTATTTCCACTGTACCACATATCGTCTTTGGTGTGGGCGCTATTGGGAAAAGTGGGGGTGTGTTGCGTGACAAATACGTGGTCAATATCATCATCCTTTTCAAATAGTTCGATGGTCTTTTCGAGCCATTTTAGTTGTTGATCCATGATGTATCCGTGTAGATTTCCGCCTGTTGTGGAGTCTCTTTTGATGGAAGGTGCATAGAAGTAATTTGAGTTTAAGACAATAACCGCCACGTTGTCATAAGTATAATAAAAAACAGTCTCATCATAAGGCGGAAAGTCTATTTTGTTAGGATTAGGGTCATAATATGCTCCGTCTTCGGATGTTGGCCCGTTTAGTGGATTGACAAAATTTTGTGCAAATACTGCCGAACAGGACTCGGTGGCAAAAGGAAATTTGTCAACAAAACTTTTGGTTTTGCCATTTTTATCTCTAAAGACCATGCCTACGGCTTCATGGTTTCCTTGAGCGGCAATGATGGGCGAATAATGCCCGAATGGCTCGACCGCTCTTTTCCAGTTGGCATATTCTACATTGATTTCTGCTTTGTCTAAGGCGTAGCCATTGACCAAGTCACCTGTAAATTGTGTAAAAGCGACCTTGTTGTAATTGGCAAGTGCCATGATTTTGCGCATGGCATAGAAGTTGGTGCCACCCAAATCTCTCTCTCCACCGCCTTTTCCTGCCCTAGAATCACTGACGTAGGCAAAGACGAATGGTTTGCGTGTGCCGGATTTTGGCGCGGTATGAAAAGCATAGGTTTGGGCGTAGTCTTGGTAGTTTACGGTGTAGTCATATTGGGTGTCTGGTTCTAGTCCGGTGATGATAATTTCGTGTTTAGTGGTTTCGATGGCATCCCTAAATTTACGCCCATTGATAGAGACTTCGGCGATAATTGGCTTGTTAGTTTCAAACCAAATGGTCGCTCCATAGGTCTCTAAGTTACTGACAAAAGGTCCTTCAGTGATGGTCGTTGCTACTGTAAAGCCACCTTTCGGTGAAAAGTGAAAGGAAATAATCCCGTCGTACATCATTTTCCCTTTTTTGTTGGTGACGCGATAGCCTAGCGTACCAATTCCTGCTTTTTCCCAATCAGACATGTCGTAGATACCCGAAAGCCTTTTATGGATGTTGATGTATGCTTTGCCATTTTTTATTTTGGCTTTTTTCTTGTACCAAACCGGAGTGGGATACTTCGAGTCATTGAAATTAATCAGCCCATAATACATGGTGCCCTTAAAAGAAGCACTACCAAAGTCAAATTTTAGTCCTTCGGCATCTCCCTTGGGGTGCCCTTTTAGGTTGTCTAGGGTAACAAAAGATTTGTATTGGGCAGCGTAGTACTTTTTGCCATTTATAGGGTAATATAGTTTTCCTGCTTCGTCATGCTTGTAGCCTGCATAAACATCCGGTATTTCTTGAGCGTTAGCACTTGATAGAGAAAAGATGGCAAGTAGCAAAAGGATGGCAATGTATTTCATGTCTGTATGGGTTTGTTTTGCTGCAAAAGTACGGATATTTTGACAATGGTTGGGTATGTTTTGAGTTAAGTTTTGTCGCTTCGCTCCGTTCAATTTGCCTTTGGCGTTCAAATGTCGCTTCGCTCCGTTCAATTGCCTTTGGCGTTCAAATGTCGCTTCGCTCCGTT
>CAMZKG010000135.1 GCA_947311105.1 uncultured Saprospiraceae bacterium | reverse complement strand
TTTTTGCGCCTTGATTCTTTATTATTATTGCTTGCTTCTCAGCCAATGCCGTTAAGGTATTGACTTGTTGAATTAACTCCAGAATAATAATATGACACGCTTCTATGTTGTCTGGTAGATTCAAAGTAAGGGGTTTTATTATTGCAAAGTTAAACAAAAAATTCGTAAATTTGTGCTTATTGACCTAAACAGTTACGTTTTCGCATAGTTTCATGTACTCTTCTTTTGTCATGATAATGAGGGGTTAGTTAGCAATTCACAAATAACAGGCTTTTTTTTATACGACAAAATGAAATGCACCCCTCTATTTATCTATTTATACCGCTACACCGTTAAGCCCGTTGCACCGTTGCACCGCTAAACCGCTAATCCGTTTACACCGTTATTCCCGCTATGCCGCTAATCCGTTTACACCGTTATTCCCGCTATGCCGCTAATCCCGTTGCACCGCTACACCGCTACACCGCTACACCGTTATTCCGATAAACTTGAGTAATGGTTTTGACATTTTTTTTGTTTTGCGCTCACCTTCACCTATCTTTGTCGCGTGGAAAAGAAACCTTTCAAAGCCTTAGAACTCAATAAAGATTTTAGATATGCACTCAATGCCATTGAGCAAGGAGAAAATTTCTTTATTACGGGGAAAGCAGGTACTGGCAAGAGTACGTTTTTGAATCTACTTAGGGATGCCACACGCAAGGAAATGGTCGTGCTGGCTCCCACAGGCGTGGCAGCCATTAATGTGAAAGGGCAGACTATCCATTCCTTTTTTGGGTTTCCGCCACGGCTTATGACGCTCCGAGACCTTAAACCTGCCTACAAAAAGAAACGTGTACTTTACCAAAAGATGGAAATATTAGTCATCGATGAGATTTCGATGGTGCGCGCGGATATGTTGGATAATATTGACCGATTTTTGCGGATTAATCGGGAAAATCAAGCGCCTTTTGGTGGGGTCCAAGTAGTGTTGGTGGGGGATATGTTTCAGTTGCCGCCTGTTGTGGCTTCTGCGGAAGAGAAATACTTTATGCAGACCCATTATGAAAATCCTTTTTTCTTCTCTGCCAAAGTGTTTCAGGATGGTTTTTCGCTTGAGTATATGGAGTTCCGCAAGGTCTATCGCCAAGAAAATCGGCTCTTCCTTCGGTTATTGGATGCCGTTAGAAATGGGCGCGTGGATTATGATGATTTGGAAGATTTGAATAGCCGCTATTTGCCAAAATTTGAGACCGAAGCTTTTTATATCACACTTTCCGCAAGGAATGCTACCGTTGACCGCATCAATCAGAAGCATTTGGATGAATTGCCAACTCCCGTGTTTAATTATTTTGCTAAAATCCAAGGTAAATTTGATGCAAGGCTTTTTCCGACAGAACAAATACTTGCGTTAAAAGAAGGTGCTCAAGTTATGTTTTTGCGTAATGACCCCGAAAAACGCTTCTATAATGGGACCATCGGACGTATTAAGTCGCTCTCTTCCGAGAAAATTGTAGTGGAAATCCGCGTAGATGATCATCACTTGACTATCGAAGTGCCGAAAACAGATTGGGAAATCATCAAATATAAAATAGATGAAAATAACCCAAATAAAATAGAAAATGAAGTGGTCGGGACGTTTACTCAGTTTCCTTTGCGCCCCGCTTGGGCAATTACTATCCACAAAAGCCAAGGTAAAACCTTTGATAAAACGATTATTGATCTTGGACGCGGAGCATTTGCTCATGGGCAATTATATGTCGCTTTGAGCCGCTGCCGTACGCTCGAAGGTATTGTTTTGAAAGAACGTATTTCTATGCGTGATGTGATTGTTGATGATGCTGTGTTGGCGTTCTATCAGACTTATTTTTAATTTGTCGCTTTGCTGCGTTTATGTTGCTTTGTTTTGATTCTGATCATTTTGTAGAAATTGAAAGTGATAACAGTTGGTGGAGTATGGAGTTTATAACATAAATGAGTGGAAAACCAAAATTCAAAATTCGGACGGATACTTAAAAGCAACAGATACAGATCTCTTAAACTATGAAATCGTTATTGATGAGACCTGAAAACGTTTGTGGGTATGAGTTGGTCTGTGCTTGTTATTTTGGTTTGGAGTTATTCTATTTACAATGAGCCAGCTTCTTGTAACTCCTTGACCCTAAATCCTTTATCTTTTACCTTGCCCCGAAAATCAAGTATGCATGAAGTCAATCTGTCCCGATGCCGTTAAACTAAGTAAGTACTGAAACATAAGTTAACTACCGAAACATAAATTAAAAAGGAGTGCGTTTTTATTTTTTTCTGTATCTTACGTGCAAACCCAAAAAAAATGAAAACCAAACTCCTATTTTTCTTCCTAAGCCAATGCTGTGTCCTTTTTTTTGCGCAAGCTCAACTCCCTGATAGTTGTAAACTAAATATGGGTACCAATCTTGGGGGGCTAGCTGATTATGGTACTGAAATTCCCTTTGTGGACTTGATGCACACATCACGCACTTGGTACACCAAATCTATCGGCGACCCAGATGCCCCATTTGATTCGGGATATGCTAATCAGTTGAGTTTGAGACCAGACGGCTACCCGACTTATGCCCCGCAATCGGTGGATAGTTCGGATTATTTGCAAGAAATACTGACAATTTGGGCGATTACAGATGGCTGGCCAGCTGGGCAATATACGGTGCTTTGGGAAGGTACTGGCGAGCTGAGTTTTTGGGGCACCTACGAAAATCTTACCCAAACGGCTTCCCATAGAATCACTTTCGATTTTCCAAATCCGAAGGACGGAATCGTGGAGCTAAAAATCGCAGTGAGCGATAGTCTCGACCCCATAAATAATATCCGTGTTTTGATGCCGGGAACGGAATTTACTTATGAAACCCAGCCATTTTACCAATTATGGCTCGATAAAGTAGCTATTTTTGAGACCGTACGGTTTATGGATTGGGGGCAAACAAATGGCTGGGGACTAGAAGGGGAAGGTTTTGGAGATAGTAGTTTGGTGGACTGGGACGAACGTAGTCAGATGGACTATTATACTTGGACACATAGTAAGGGAGTGCCCTATGAAATGATGGTCAAGTTTATGAATGCTACCGACAAAGATGGTTGGGTTTGTGTGCCGCATCAGGCTAGTGAAGATTATGTCCGTAAAATGGCGCGCTTTTTTAGAGATAATTTGGAGCCTGAGCGTCACATTTATGTCGAATATAGCAACGAAATATGGAATTGGATTTTTCCACAAACCCAGTGGGCAAACGAATATGGTTGTATCCAAACGGGCGAAACTTGGCCCGAAGGTACGGTGAAATATATCCAAAGAACACTCGATTATTGGACAGATGAATTTGCCGGCCAGTTGGCTAGAACTACCCGAGTGGTAGGGGTGTTTACGGGCTGGTTGGATGTGGCTCAACGGGTAGCTTTTAATATGTCGCCCAATAGTTTTGATGTCATTTCGCCCACTTATTATTTTGGATTTAACGAAGCGCTGGAAGAAAATTTGGATGCATTGGGAGAGAATGCTACCGTGGCGGATGTTGCTCAAGTAGCTAGGCAGTCGATGAATGAAAATTTTGACCTAATCGCCGAGATAAAGACCGAGTTAGCGGACTCTTTGCAGAAACCGTTGGTATTTTATGAAGGGGGGCAGCACATGACGCCGCACCCTTTTGGGGTAATACCGTCTTACGAAAATGCGTTGCTTGCGGTTCATCGAGACACGTCGATGTATAATTTGTACAATGAGTGGTTTGATAAGATCCGAACTCTTCAAGAAGGTGATGAGCCCCTTTTATTGATGAATTTTTCTTTTGTTGGTCACCGTAGTGCGCAATATGGTTCTTGGGGGATTTTGGAGACGATGGATCAAGATATTTCGGTGGTGCCTGCGCCTAAGTATCAAGCCGTAATTGAGAATATGAACTCGGGCTGTCAGGTTGTGGCTAATAACGATATATCGGATCAGAATATGACCATCAGGGTGTTGCCTAATCCTTCGTCAGGGGTATTTATATTGGATGGAATTGGTTTAGAAAATACGATTTCTATTTATGATATTATCGGTGTCTTGCGACAAAAAAAGGAAAATGCGCAAAGTATAGATTTGAGTGATTTGCCGAAAGGTATTTATTTTGTCGTGGTGGACTCTGAAAAAGCCCAGACGGTGTTAAGGGTAGTATTGGAATAATGCATTTTAATGGTGTCGCCTATGCTTAATTTTTATCTTAACAATGGTTCGGTCATTATTTTGGCAAAAAAGTAGCAACTAACCCCACAAACACAGGCTTTTTTCTATTTATTGCCAATTATGTCTTTGGCTGAGTTGCGTGAAATAGAAGTTGATGCCCGAATCGAAGTTTGAAAAAATAAATAGGTGATCGACCTAAAACCCCGTAGGGGTTTCCCTGCTTAGCCCATAGTGAAGCTATGGGCTAAGAAAGGTTTGTGATGTAAATACGTAGGCGTAGCGG
>CAMZKG010000134.1 GCA_947311105.1 uncultured Saprospiraceae bacterium | reverse complement strand
CGGGGTTTTAGGTACATTTTTTTCAAACTTCGATTCAGGCATTAACTTCTATTTTACGCAACTCAGCCAAAAACATAACTTGCATTAAATAGAAAAAAGCCTTTTTGCCAAAATAATGACTGAACCATTGTTATTAAATAAATGGTGCAATCACCAAAGCAACTACGGACATTAATTTTAATAAGATGTTCAAAGAAGGACCAGAAGTATCCTTAAAAGGATCTCCTACTGTATCTCCAACTACAGCTGCTTTGTGTGTGTCAGATCCTTTGTAGTGCATCACACCGTCTATCTTAACTCCATCTTCAAACATTTTCTTCGCATTATCCCAAGCACCACCGGCATTGGACTGGAAGATCGCCATCAATACACCAGTAACTGTTACACCTGCTAGTAAGCCGCCAAGCATCTCCGCACCACCAGCAAAACCAACTATCACAGGGCTCAAGATAGCCACCATGCCTGGGACTACCATTTCTCTAATCGATGCTTTTGTTGAAATCTCAATACATTTTGCATGCTCCGCTTTGCCTTCCGCGGCATCAAAAATCTTTTGGTCAGCAGCCGACCAATCTTCTTGCTCTTTTCCTTCGTTGCGTTTCATCACACTTAGAGCGGCTTTCAATTCTGGAATAGAATTAAATTGCCGTCTTACTTCTTGAATCATATCCATTGCAGCCTCGCCTACCGCGCTCATCGCTAGCGCAGAGAAATAAAATGGCAACATGCCACCCAAGAATAAGCCAGCCATCACAACGGGGTTGGCAATATTAATCGCATCAATACCCGCTGTCATCATGAAGGCCGAAAATAACGCTAGTGCCGTCAATGCAGCCGAACCAATCGCAAATCCTTTACCAATAGCAGCAGTAGTATTTCCTACGGCATCCAAGCTATCTGTCCGTTGACGTACTTCTTTCGGTAGGTTAGCCATCTCCGCTATACCACCAGCATTATCACAGATAGGACCAAATGCATCAACGGCTAATTGAATACCTGTATTAGACAACATGCCAACAGCCGCAATCGCAATACCGTACAAACCAGCCGCCCAGTGCGCACCTATTATTGCTGCAGCCAAAATAAAGATAGGAATTACAGTTGATTTCATTCCGACAGAAAGACCGGCTATAATATTTGTAGCTGCTCCTGTAACCGAGTTATCTACAATCTCTCTTACAGGTTTTGTGCCTGTTCCTGTGTAGTATTCTGTAATATACCCAATACCAAAACCAGCTAACAAACCTATAATTACAGCATAAAAAACACCCATTGAAGTATATTCAACACCATTATGCGACCAGCTAGCAGGCAATAATTGCACAACCACCAAATAGGTCGCTATCAACATCAAAACACCCGCAACGATCTCTCCCATATTTAAGGACTTTTGCGCATTTCCGCCTTCCTTAACTTTTACAAAGAATGTTCCTATGATAGAAGTCAAAATACCTATCGATGCCAAAAATAATGGAAGCACTACAGCATTTAATCCACCAAATCTAGTATCTCCTGAAAACTCGCTTACTTTGATAAAGGCGGCTCCGATAACCATCGTTCCAACAATAGACCCAACAAAGGACTCAAACAAATCTGCGCCCATACCTGCTACATCTCCTACATTGTCCCCTACATTATCCGCAATGGTTGCTGGGTTCAAGGGATGGTCTTCTGGAATACCTGCTTCTACTTTTCCTACAAGGTCTGCTCCTACATCTGCCGCCTTGGTGTAAATGCCACCAGCTACACGCGCAAATAAGGCAATTGATGATGCTCCAAAGGAAAAGCCCGTAATAACTGTCAATACCTTATCTATATCCCAACCCAAATTGGAATAGAATAAAAATAGTGCACCGAGCCCAAAGACTCCTAAGCCTACAACGCCTAGACCCATTACTGCTCCCCCAGCAAAAGCAACTTCTAGCGCTCTACCTAGACTGGTACGAGCCGCATGGGTGGTTCTTGTATTTGCTCTGGTGGCGGCTTTCATACCTATAAATCCTGCCAACCCCGAACTAAATGCACCAAGAATAAATGAAAGCATAATCAGTATAGATGAGTTTCCTGAAGTCGCTCCACTCCAGCCTAGTAAAAGGGCTACCGCAACAACAAAAATTGCCAAAACCTTGTACTCAGCCTTCAAAAAAGCCATAGCTCCTTCGCGGATAGCTTCTCCGATCTTGACCATCTTGCCCGTTCCTTCTTCTTGCTTGTTGACCCAAGCAGACTTCCAAACTGTAAATAGAAGTCCTATTATCCCTATGACAGGAATAATAATCATTAATGTATTAATATCCATATTCGTCTTTTAGACAAAGATTGATTATTCAAGGGATGAATTTTCAAACTCTTTGTTTTGTGAAAAAAAAGCAGGAAAATTACTGCGAAGATTTTTCGTTTTGCTTGGCAGCTGATTTCCCAGCGTGCAAAAGTAAACAAATAATCAAAAGTCACCAAGAATAAAGGGATTTTTAAGGGCAGGTGGTGTGTTTTTTTTGCCTATACGCTCATCATGTATTGCTTGGGGGTAGTGCCAAATTTTTGCTTAAAAGCAACAATAAAATGGCTTGGCGCAGTATAACCCACCATTTCACTTATTTCGGTAACATTATACTTTTTACTTTCTATCAAGTTTCTAGCAAGATCCATTTTGTATTCAAACAGAAAATTAAAGACCGTATCTCCATAAATCTGCTTAAAACCATCTTTTAATTTCTTTAACGACAGTCCGATTTCGGATGCCAGCTCCGTTAAGCTTGGTGGATTGGCTACTCTTTCGATGATAATTGTTTTTGCCAATAAGATTTTTTTGACATTATTCTCATCCTTCAAGAAAGGGCAAGCGTCTGTCTCTTCCGATTTGTTAAAATATAGACTTAATAGCTCATAGACCTTGCCTTTCGTAAAAAGACCTTCTAGGGATGGGCGTAAATGAAAATTAAAAATCTCATGGAGCACCACCAGCTCCTTGGGCATCATTTCTTTCTTAAAATAATACTTTTTGTCTTGGTGCTCGGTATCCAAAAAATGGATTAGGCCTGCTTCTTCCGAAAAAAAACTATGAAATCGCTCAATGGATACCAATAGCGTAATAAACTTCGCGTGGCTCGCCAACTCTAAATGAATGGGTAAGTCCTGATTGGGATTGTACAGCAACGCCGATTCTCCTTGCGGAACAGCCATGACATAGTGCCCACCACTAAAAATCAGCTTGCCTTCTCCCTGTAAAGCAAAATGTATTTGAATATACGTCTTTTCGATTTTGCGCTCATATTTTCTTGGCTCATCACCTTCATTGGCACATCGAATCAGCATAAAACCTTGCTCTATTTCTATTTCCTTAATCGACCCTTCAGCGATATTTTTCATTGAATCTTTGTTTGTTTCTTATGAAAAGAGCATAAATCACTCATCATTTGAATTGATTAGTCACTCTTTTATACCGCAAATGTAGGCAAAAATCGTCAAACGACATAAAAAAACCTTTGAGCGATATGATTATTGGGTGTAGCGACATATTTAGTACTTTGAGCGATGTTTTTTTAAAAAACTAGGTGATACTTTTGCCTTTGTGTTAAAAAAGTGGTAACTGTTTAGGTGCTCCTATCTTTAGGCTAAAAATAGGCATTTTGTGGCAAAAATCTGCGGATACCTAAATAGTTACAAAAAGTGCAACCTTTTAAAGAATAGCTCTGGCCTTGTGCTAGAGCTATTTTAACGGGTACATCCCAAAAATCGTCTAATGATTCGTTTAATACTCCTGTTCTTTTTTACTATGGCGTGTACGTTTCGCATTTTTGCGCAAGCAGATACCATGAAACTAAATATAGATGAAATTATTGTTACGGCAACCAAAACCCAAAGACAATTAAGCTCGGTTACGGTGCCGGTGACGCTCATTCCCAAAAGAGAAATCAACCAAATAAACGCCCATCGCCTGCAAGATGTCTTAGGGGAATATACGGGGCTAAATACGACTTCCAGTGCGCTCGGTACGGGCATTCAACTACAAGGCCTTGATCCCGAATACACCCTAATCATGGTCGATGGACTCCCGCTCATCGGAAGGCTCAATGGCGTTTTAGACTTGTCTAGACTATCCGTGTCGAATATTGCAAAAATCGAAGTCGTCAAAGGGCCATCATCGGCACTCTTTGGCTCTAATGCGCTCGCTGGTGTCGTCAACATCATCACAGAAAAACCGAAACAAGGTAAACAATTTTCTGTCACAGGAAAATACAGCTCTTTTCAGACTTATGATTTTTCTGCGCAAGCAAACATCACCACCAAGGCATACAAAGGGCAGGTTTCTACTAATTATTACAAAACGGGCGGTTATGATTTGGCTTCCAACTATCAAGGCTTTAATATCTCAACGGATTACTATGGCAAGACAGTCTCGCCGCACCAAAATTACGCCATCAATCTACACAATGATTTTAAGCTTTCTTCTAAGTTTAATTTTATCTTGGACGGTCGTATTTTTAAGGAGACCGAGACCTACCAATTTGCGGATGCTAACAAAAACATCGTCAATGGAGATGGGTTTATTAAGGATTATGCGCTGACTCCGATGCTTATTTATCGGCTTGCGCCAAAATTCAAATCAACCCTAAAACACACAGAAAATAGGTACAAAACAGAGACTAAAGAGCTATTTGCGACCGATGAAGTTTATAGCAGTTCTTTATATCACGAGCAATATAGCCTGACAGAGCTTCAAAATGAATTTAAGCTGTCACCGCATCATGAGATTGATTTAGGTGTTGGGTACGAACAAGAAGCTTTGTTGACGACGCGCCTTTCGGCAAATAAGACCTTTTCGGCAGACAATAAATACGTCTATGCCCAATATATCTACAATCGGGGCAAGAAAGCCAATTTTGTCTTAGGTGCTCGATACGAAAATCACAAAAACTACTTGCCGCAATTTAATCCGAGAGCTTCTTTGCGCTATCAATTATTTCCAAAAATCACCATCAGGGCGTCTGTTGGGCGTGGCTTTAAGAAGCCGACATTTAAGCAATTATTTTTTAATTATACCAATAGTGCGATCGGCTATTCGGTGTTTGGAGCTAAGTTTATCGAGCAAGGCATTGAAGGTTTGAGCCAAAAAAATGAAATTGCCAAAGACCCTGATACAGGCGAGCCCATTGTTTATGCTGATTTTGAAACCATCATGAATAATCACGGTCTATTGAATGCAGAATCTTCGCTTGGCACTAATCTAGGCTTTCAGATTCAATCCTTCAAAAACACCCGCATAGACATCAATCTCTTTCGAAATGACCTGCAAAATCTAATTGATATCGTTCCTGTAGCCTTGAAAACCAACGGTTGGAGAGCATATAGTTACCTAAATAAAAAGCGGGTATTTACCCAAGGAGCTGAAATCGACATTAAGTATTTTATCAACAAAAACATCAAAATTTCTGGCGGGTACCAATATTTAGTCGCCAAAGATAAGGACGTCCTAGATGAGCTAGATGAAGGCAAAGTATTTGCCAAGGATCTTGCCAGTGGTGTGTCTTACAAGCTTAAAAAGAACCAATATGGTGGACTGTTGAATCGCTCCAACCACACCGCCAATCTCAAAGTATTTGTCTCCAATTTTTGGGACAAAACTGCCGCAAATGTCCGCATACTATACAAAGGGCGTTTCGGATTTAATGATTATAACAATAATCAAATCCTAGACATAGACAAAGAATATATTCCTGGCTATTTCATCGTAAATACAGGAATTCAAAAGCAACTTTTGGACAAAAAAATCACCGTCCAATTAGGGGTGAACAATGTGTTGGATTTTACTTATGCCACTCCAGAATACACGATTTCTTCCCTTCCAGGAAGAATCTTTTTTACTTCATTCACTTTCAAATTTAATTAAAAATGAAACACACGTTTTTGTTGTTAGTCGCCTTTACCATGTTTTTTGCATCTTGCAAAAAAGATGAAGTCATTACAGCTCATCCTGAGACCCAAAAAATTACCAATTTGCATGCGCCAGCTGATGTTAGAGATCAGCAAACTGGGGAAATTATACAAGAAAACCCATACATTTATTTCAGTTTTGCGAAAGCAGATACTGTGCCGCAGACAGAGAGTTGGGATATTGCTTTTAAAGGCACTAAAATTATTACCAACAGCGGCGTGAGCGGCTCTGGTAATGCTAAAGCAACCATCATCGCTTCAACATTTGACGATGTCCTAGAAGCCAATGATGCAGACTTAGCAATAGATACTGACACGCAATTAGCCATTCCTTATGGTAGCGATAATGGATGGTATCACTATAATCCAACCAACCACCTGATTACGCCTATTGCGGGCAGGGTAATTGTCGTTAAAACCAATGATGGCAAATATGCCAAAATGGAGATTTTGAGCTACTATAAAGATGCTCCTGCTGATCCAACCCCAACAACTCAAGATGCAACGCTAACTTTCAACTTTGTTTATCAAGGAGACGGGACGAATAAATTCTAGTCCTATAAGCAGGAGTATAGTTAAACAATCAAGCATACTAGGCCATGGATTCTTTTGAGTTCATGGCTTTTTTCTGTCCTTAGGGGTGATGGCACACAGATAACACGGATTTTTACGAATTACACGAATTGTGTTATACTGCGATTAGCGTAATTCGCGAAAATTAGCGTCAAAAACAATGGGCACGGACACGAATTGCATTGTGGCTTAGGCGGCGCTGTGCCCGTCTTCGGTAAGCCCAAAAACAACGAATATTATTAACTCAAGTCGGCATCTAGAAAAGCCCGTGGTTATTGGTTAGGCTGTCAGGCTGCGCAAAAATATACTAAAACTTGTTTATTGCATGCTGAATAAAATAAAATGCCAAGAGCAGTACTGCTCTTGGCTTTTTTACTATCAATAAATCTACTCTAATTTTGGATATACTGTTTAAATTTATTTAATATTGGCATAAACACTTAATAGATACCGAGACGAAAAATCTGCCCTACCTAAATAATTATCTAAAAATTAATTTCTATACCGAAGGCTGTATTAGCAAGATTCATGTTGGTCGTAAATGTACTAAAAGGCTGCGTCTGCTCTTCTTCTATTACAGGGATGTTGGCATGGACCGTCCCCTTTAGCATGGTTAAGCCGCCTAAATTTGCCGTCAATCGTGCCCGTTTTCCTACTTGGTAAGAAAAACCCAGATCGCACCCTGTTTCATAAAAATTGGAATAATAAGAATACTTTCCAATAGAAAGATTTGTCTCAGATTTTAATTTGTTGATCATGAACTTGGGCTGTAAAAATAGATTAAATTTACTTTCAGGATTAAATACATACCTGCCAAATAATCCTATTCCTTTAACTGATGACTTGTCTGTTTGGTTTTCTTCATTATAATCCACGTAGTCATCCTTAATCGATTGATATTTTAACCGTACACCCATCATCCAATGTGAGCTAATGGACCGCCCAAAGTATGGGTTAAAGTCGATACTAGTCACATCGCTTTTATTATTTAGATCGATGGCGTAATATTCACTTAAGGCAGTATTAAGGGGTTGGATGTTTTTTAGTTTGCTATAATTAATAGTACCACCTATGGTAAGAGATTTTGTCATCGGTGCTTCGGATTTTGGACTTTCTTGTGCTTGCGCAAATGTTCCCAAAAGTAATAAGAGTAAAACAACTAAATTTTTCATAATTTTAATTTTAAGTTTTACAGAACATTAATTCTGTTTTTCAATTTTGTTTGATGCAAAGATAGGGTGGGGCTAGAGAATAGAGCTTTGACTTTTGCGAAAGTAAAGCATAAGTCAGCCGGGGATTTTATAAAATATTGATATTCAGTGTGTTATCTTTTGTTGTATTTTACTCCTTTTAAAATCAAAATAAACATTCGTCGCAAACGACTTCGGAGAGAAATGGAATAACTCCGGTGTCACACGCTACGCTTCCCGCATAGCCCGTCTATACCTATTTGGGAAGCTCAAGATTTCTAATCATTGTTCCACAAAAAAAGCACAGCAACGTTTCCATTGCTGTGCCCACAAATTTTCAAAACTAAATACTATTTCTTCTTGGGCTTCGGCAACCCACTAATCATCTTCTCTGGTCGGACATATTTAGTAAACTCTTCTGAAGTCAATAAACCTAAAGAGACAGCTGCTTCTCTCAAAGTCGAATCTTCCTTGTACGCCTTTTTGGCAATCTTAGCCGCATTATCATATCCAATCTTTGTATTCAATGCTGTCACTAACATCAATGAGTTTTCTAACATTTCTTTGATGCGCTTATGATTAGGCTGGACACCCTGTGCCAAGTTTTTGTCGAAAGACACACAAGCATCACCAATTAATCTAGCCGAATTCAAAAAATTATCAATCATCATCGGCTTAAATACATTCAACTCAAAGTGTCCTGTCGCTCCGCCTACATTAATGGCCACATCGTTGCCCAAGACCTGAGCGGCTACCATAGTTAAGGCTTCCGTTTGTGTAGGGTTTACTTTGCCAGGCATGATAGATGAGCCAGGCTCATTGGTGGGGATGATTAATTCTCCGATTCCGCTTCTAGGACCAGAAGACAGCATCCGAAAATCATTCCCAATTTTCATTAAAGAAACAGCTACTGTTTTTAGAGCACCGTGCGCAGCTACAATCGCATCGTGCGCCGCCAAAGCTTCAAACTTATTGCTTGCCGTCTTAAACGGAAACCCCGAAATTTTAGCAATTTTTTGGGCAACCAACTTATCATAACCATAAGGCGTATTCAAACCTGTGCCTACAGCCGTGCCACCCAAGGCTAGCTCGGAAAGATGCTTCAGCGAAAACTCAATCGCCTTTAATCCATGATTCAATTGAGACACATAGCCCGAAAACTCTTGCCCTACAGTCAAAGGCGTGGCATCCATGAAATGCGTCCGACCGATTTTGACCACGTTTTTAAATTCTTTGGCTTTTGCTGCAAGTGTATCCCGCAATGCCTTAATTCCTGGAATTGTAGTCTCCATCAAGATTTTATAGGCAGCAATGTGCATTGCCGTAGGGAAAGTATCATTAGAGCTTTGTGATTTATTCACGTCATCATTGGGGTGGATGACTTTTTTCTCATCGGTCAATTTACCGCCTTTCAGGACGTGGGCGCGGTTAGCGATGACTTCATTCATATTCATATTGGACTGTGTGCCACTACCCGTTTGCCAGACGACCAAAGGAAATTGATCATCCAACTTTCCTTTCAAAATCTCATCGGCAACTTTACCAATAAGGTTTGATTTCGCTTTAGGCAATACCCCAAGCTCCGCATTAGCTTGAGCGGCGGCTTTTTTTAGGATTGCGAAAGCACGAATGATTTCGATAGGCATCTTGCCATTACCAATTTTAAAGTTTTGCAGGGAGCGTTGTGTTTGAGCACCCCAATACTTTTCGGCAGGTACTTTGACCTTTCCGATGCTGTCTTTTTCTATTCTATATGTCATTTTGACGGATTTTACTAAAGAAAGGTCAAATATAGCAAGGATTATTGTAACGTTTCAATGATTATTGACAGTGTTTTTGGTGATCTTAAAATTTAGTCATACTTTCGTAAAAAAAAAGTTATGGATGACTTACTCATGGTTGTTTTCATTGCAGGAATTTTCTACTTTGTCATCGGTTGGTTTTTCAAATTGCGCCCACCCAAAAAGATTAATCCTAGAGTTGGCTATCGCACTAAACGCTCTAAAAGTAGCCAAGAAGCATGGGAGTTTGCCCAGAGATACTCCGCAGTCGCCCTACAGTGGGCCGGAATGGGACTTATTGCTCTTGGGCTAATTGCGCCCTACCTGCCTGGTGTTGGCAAAAGTAATCTAGCCATTCCCTTTGTTGGACTCTTTTCCCTTTTGATTATTTCACCGATTGTAGCTACGGAGCTTGCGCTAAAAAAGCGGCTTTGAGTGGCTTGGATATGGCTAAAGCCCATCTTACTGTGGGCGTTGCGACTTAGATATCGACAGGCTAAAGCCCATCTTACTGTGGGCTGTAGTGGCTTAGATATCGACAGGCTAAAGCCCATCTTACTGTGGGCTGTAGTGGCTT
>CAMZKG010000133.1 GCA_947311105.1 uncultured Saprospiraceae bacterium | reverse complement strand
TGGGCGCAATCGGAGTTTGTCCCCCCTAAATTAGAAAAAGAAGAAGGGAAAACATTAATTTTGGGTTAAACTAAAAACATAAAAAAATGAAACTCCCTCCTTCTTCGGCAAAGATACTAAAAAAAGAATTTGCAAACCTTATTTCTGTTCAAGACTGGTTATTTCTTTTATCCGACGGACATTTAGATGATTTTGAACGATTGCTCTATGAAAAATTCATGAATCTATATGATCTGTTTTCGGAAGTATTTATTTCATTTTTAAGCTCTAGCCAAACATTTAATTTGAAGCAAGAAGAAAAAGCCAAAGAACTTGGGCTATCAAAGCTGGAGTTGCGACAAGTAGAGCTACAACTAAGAACGGGTACAAAAATTAAATTTAAATCTTTGTATGCTAAAAAAGTGTCTAAAGGTTATAAAAAAGATCGTCACCTTTCTATGTTGCTTTGGAAGTGTATTAAGAAAAGCTCACCTGAATATGCTAGCATAACTACCTTATTATCAGTGATTTGCCCTTCATTTGATGTCGCAAAAAAAGTAATGCTCCAATTGGGAATTAAAGCCAATCAGGAGAGAATAAGAACACTTTCTCTTAAGCTTGCAACTGAGTGTATCAGCCATCGAGCTAAGAGCCAAATTGCACCTAACGAAAGCCTTGAAGGCAAGAGAGTTATCATTGGAATAGATGGGGGGCGCACACGAACCAGGGTGTATCCCGACCCCGATAACGTGAGTAGAAATCAAAAATATGATACACCATGGATAGAACCAAAACTATTTGTAATAGCAACAATTGATGAAAACGGTAAAACAGACAAGAAGGAGCTACCGATATATGATAGTACTTTTGGAGATGATGAGCTCTTTGATGTTTTAGAGCAATATTTGCACAAATTAAAGATAGAATTAGCAGAAAGTGTTCAAATTTTAGGTGATGGAGCACCATGGATATGGAATCGAGCGAAGGCTATGTTATTACAATTAGGTGTTAAAAATGAAAAAATCACTGAAACACTTGATTATTATCATGCTAAAGAACATTTAACAGACATGATGATTTATGTGGATAAAGACAAGAAGGAGAAGTTGTTGCCTAAGTTTAAAAAAGCAATCTGGGAAGGTAATATCAAAGCCTTAAAACGATTGGTAAAAAAGGGTATTAAAGGTGTTAATTTGGACAAGTTTACGCCATATAATTATTTTTTAAAAAACAAACAAAGAATTGATTATCAATCATTTAGAAAGAAAAAATACCCCATAGGAAGCGGCATTATAGAATCTGGAATAAGACGAATAATCAACTTAAGGTTTAAAGCACCATCTTCCTTTTGGTATCCACAGAATGTCGAAAAATTAATTCTAATGCGAGCAATTGCTCTTTCTGGAAGATGGAACATTATGCAAGCTAATTTACAGAAAATTTAGCTGAATTGATGGGGACAAAACCCAACTGCGCCCCGTTCCCCAAATCCTTTCTTGCGTACTTTCTTTTCTGTGGTGGTACTGGCATTGATTTTTTTGGGTATTCGTGGGCGCATTAGTGCCAAATCTCCAATACGGATAGGTACAGCCTACTTTTGTAACGACCCATTCTTAAATAAACTCGGACTCAATGCTAACTTTTGCTTGATTCGCAGTTATTTAGACGAACAAAAACCGGGAAAGAAGCATATTGACTTTATGGATCCGCAAGACGCTTTGTCACTAGTCAAAAAGTACTATCATATTGAGCAGGACGAAGATCTCGTTTCTCCGCTTGCGCGAAAAATCACCCCAAACCAGCCCGCTACCAATAAATATAATGTAGTACTCATCATCATGGAAAGTATGTCCGCTGCTAAGATGGCACGGCATGGCAATACCCACCAATTGACCCCATTTTTGGACAGTTTATCGCATCAGTCACTCTACTTTGAGCATTGTTATTCGGCAGGCATTCATACGTTCAATGGTTTGTTTAGTACATTGGTTTCTTTTCCGGCTCTGTACCGCAAGCACCCTTTGCAGGAAATGAAGTCTTTTGATGGAATAGCCACCACCTTGCGGAAAAAAGGATATTCCACTACTTTTTTTTCTACGCATGATACGCAATTTGACAATATGGAAGCTTTCTTTTTGACCAATGGATTTGAGCGAGTCTATAGCCAAAAGGATTATCCTGCCAAAGAAGTCGTGTCTTCGCTTGGTGTACCTGATGACTATTTATTTCGATTTGCGCTTCCTGTTTTGGATGAATTGAACCAACAAGACAAACCCTTTTTTACCGCATTCATGACTGCTAGTGACCACACACCATATGTTGTTCCTGAGTATTTTAAGCCGCACAATACAAATAAAAAATTACAAATCACAGAGTTTGCCGATTGGTCGTTGAAGCAGTTTTTTGCGCAAGCTCAGACCAAGCCTTGGTTTGATAATACTATTTTTGTGCTACTAGGCGACCACGGTGTACCGACCAACGTGAAGTATGATGTGTCTCTTAATTATCACCATATTCCTTTGGTTGTCTATGCACCCAATATTGTAAAACCCGATTTGAATAGTAATATTGCGGGGCAGATAGACTGCTTTCCGACCATCATGGGCGTCTTGAAACAACCTTACATTAATTCCACTTTAGGTATCGATTTGCAAAAAGAAAAACGGCCTTATATTTTTATTAATGGAGATGATAAGCTCGCTGTACTTGACACTAGTTTTTTGTTGATTTTTGACGGCGAAAAGTCCATTAAGTTGCACAAATACAAGGACTTAGACCAAACAGACTATGCCGATGATTTTCCTGAAAAGGTCGCTGATATGCTCCAATACATGAAAGCAAATTTGCAGAGTTATGAGTATATTGATGGACTGAAATAATGTGATTGCTAGATTGGCGAGCCACCGTTTGTCTTGTCCGTGCCCTTTAACCCATTAACCCTAACTACTCTAAGTCCAACAACTTTAATAATTTTTCTTGAGCCTTTAAGTTAGTAGGCGTATTAATTGACATGATGATGTCTTTCTTTTCAAATTCAGTCAAGTGAAAGCTCATACTAGCTCTTTCGTTTTCCGGGCTCGAAACATATTCAAAGCGGACCAAGTCCACATAGTCATCGCCTAAAGCATGGGCGAGAAGTCCATAATTAATATCGCTTTCATAATCTTGAAGCAAAGAAATATCTGTCAATATTCCGAAAGGCTTAAATAGAGAAGAAATCCAACCTGATTGGGTGATATCGTTGGGCGTGGTGTTGAATTTTTCCCAGCCGGCTATTTGTACAAACACAACACCCGAAGTATTTTCCTTTATCCACTCCTTAAAATTACTAACAAACCGAATGCTTGTTGATTTGCCTAAGTTATCTCTAAAACCTGCGTCGGCTATTTCTAAGGATGGCTCCGAAGGAAGATTGACCGAAGGCAAAACGATGGGGTAGGTGGCATTCATTCTTAGTGCGGATACAAAATTTAAGCTATCGGGGTTGGCTGTCTTAAACAAATGCTTAAAATCAATGGCATCTAAACTTATTCCCCCTTTGTGATATTGATCAAAATTCGTGGACATCAGGTAGGAAGAATAAAACGGAGAAATAATCAACCGACGTCCATCATTAACCACCGAAGGGGACAGGATGATTCGGGGAATAATCGCCCGCTCTTCAGGCAGCCGATAGGCGCCCAAGGGCTTCTCTAAGATACTATCCGTATTTTCATTGAATTGTAATTCAAACATATATCCCCGGTCGCGACGATGGACTTGCCCCTTCCTTTTGATGGAAATCATTGGGATAAAAATATCATTGGTAACGATAGAGAAGTAAATCGAATTCAATAAATCCTTCGCGGAGTTGTCTCGATACTCTGTGCTTTGCGGATCAATTGCGGCACCCAAACGCTTTTGTAGCATCAATTCTCGATAATAAGCCGCCCCCAACATGCCACCCGAAGCGCCACTAATTAAAGTCGTATGCTCAAAAAACTGCTCGTTGGTTTGGCGATCCATTTGCTGCAATACGTGCATCGTCCAAAGGCTCGCCTTTAGTCCGCCACCGCTGGCAGAGACCAAAAGCATTTTTGGTTTCTTGTCTTTCGGAAATTTTGACCGCCAATTATTGAGTATCTCAATTGCCTTTTCTCGGTCTCTCATAATCACAGAATCCCTTACGATAATGTCCAGCTCAAAGTTGTTGTAAGGTGTCGTATTGTCTTGATAATCAATGCCGTATGCTTTGCAGTTGATATTGAAAAAATCATATTTTGTGATATTGTTCAAGAAAAATAAAATCACAATCCAAACAATAAGCGTCCAACGTTTAAACCAAAATCCTATCGCTCCAATCATAGATAAAACGACACTTCCTAAGAGCAACAGGCTAGCGGCGGTAGGGATTCTAAAATATTTATTTTCCATTTTTAGCCCAAGTCCCATCAATAATATAATGGTCACTAGTTGGACAATCAGCACGTTAATATGATTTTGTCGAAAGACCTTCATTAATATCTTGATATCGTAATGTCCAATCCCCCGAACAATACGCCACTTCAATTTTTCATTCACGAAGGTATCAACCCGCCAACTTCGCTTTTGAATCCGATAAAAATCTGTTTTGTTCAATCGTTGTCCACTAATAATCGGTGGAGACATATCAGGGCGTATCTTTCTTGCCTTTAGAAAGCTAAATATATCTTTGTTGGTCAATCGGAAATAAAAAATAATCGCAAATACAAAAGTAGCAATTCCCGCAAATAGGCTGAGAATATACCCAATCGCCGTCCATGTCAGCGCATGATGATGATAAAAACTCAAAATACTATTGGCGTAGAGTAGAAGCATCACCAGGGGGAGCAGCCCATTATTAATACAAAATTTTAGAAAAGGACGCTTCATCGTCGCCAAAAAAGGAAAACGATAAGCACTCAATAAATAAATCGATAAGTTCCAGGCAAACAAAAAAGCCCCGTAGGCTATGCCCACGATAAAATAATTTAGGGATGTGACACGCCCCATGTATTCTGGTGTCAAAAATAGGTAGCTTACGCCAAATTTAGACCCAATATCCCCCGTAATTGCTCCAAGAATAAGCAGCCAAATAACTAAAAATAAAAAATGATTGCGAAACTGTAAGACTACGAGTTGGACAGGAAAAGAATAGTATATTCCTTTAAGACTAATCATTTGGTTCGTAGTCAGTAATTATTACACGAACTCGTTCTATAATCTTGTCACTTACTTGCTCTATAATGAATTTGTTATTGCCAAGTGTAATTTCTTCACCCTGCTCGGGAATATTATGAGTCGTGGTGACAATATATCCCGAAAGGGTATTATAATCTCCTTCCGGAATTTTTAGATGATCGGAGATTTTGTTGACTTTATCTATTTCGATACGTCCAACAAAAAGAAACTCTGTGTCAGTGATTTTTTTGGATAATGCTTCTGCTTCATCATGTTCATCCGTGATTTCTCCAAAGATTTCTTCCAATACGTCTTCAAGAGTTACCAAGCCTGAGACAGAGCCATATTCATCCACCACACAAGCGATGGTTTGCTTGCGCACAATCAGTTTATTCAACAAATCATGAACCCGTAAAGTCTCAGGTACGATGATAATAGGCAATGTGATGTCTTCTACTTTCGTAAATTTCTCCATCAATTTGATATGGTGGACATAGCCAATGACATCGTCCAAAGTCTCTTTGACCACCAAGATTCGGGACAGCCCTGATTCTTTAAACACATCTATCAACTCATCTTCAGTCGCATCTTTATCGACATATACAATTTCTGTGCGCTGGGTCATGACCACTTTTACCTTGACATCCTGTAGGTACAAGGCATTTTCAAACATCTCTTGTTGGACATTTTCTTCTTGGTGGCTACCATTTCCGAATTTGACCAAATACTCCAAGTCATTACGAGTAAAGACGTTCATTTCGCGTTTTTCAGGCATTTTTAAGACTTTCGTCAAAACGAATCGGGTAATCCAATTCATAAATTTACTGGGTAATAAAAATAACACAGAGAAAAAACGCAATGGAACAGCTAGCGCATACAATAATTTATCGGCTTGTAATCGAAATATAGTCTTTGGCAAAAACTCCCCAAATATCAATACGATAAAGGTCAAAAATAAAGTGACCACTATAAAAATCAGAAATTCATTCCCGATATAAGGCTTTAACACAGGTGACAACGCCTTGGACATCAGAAAAGTAAATATAACCATGACAACATTATTGCCCACCAATAGAGAACCGATAAATTCAGCTGGTTTGACATAAAATTTATCCAAAAGGCGTCCCCGAAAAGAGCCGTTTTTCTTTTTTAACTCAATTTTCAACTTGCTTGCGGACACAAAAGCAATTTCAGACCCTGAAAACATGGCTGATAATACTAACATCAAGAAGGCTATTGCTATAATCATAACTGCAAATATAACGATTATTAGATACCTTTTGGTTCTTTGTTGTGATTTTAATTTGGTGCGGGCTTTGCCCTTTTGGTCTTTGGTGCGCTCGCTTCGCTCGCTGTTGGTCTTTGGTGCGGCAGCACCAAAGACCAATCGACCATTGCGAGCAGTAAACAAAACAAATTAAAAACTAGGTCGTTTATACGAGAGAGAGTAAAAAACTTAGAAAAATGAGAAAAGGTATTTTTTGTCTATTATTGGTGGTGTTTTCGTTGCCGTTGCTTGCGCAAAAAAATGGAATGGAGCGCAGTGAAGCACAAATGCTAGACTTGATGAATCAATTAATGGAAAGTCAAAAGCAGCTTTTTGGGACGTTTTCTGATTCGATTCCGATGGATGGCTTTTTTAAGTTTTATAATTTTTCGGATGTTGATAGCTTAGGAATGGCTTCGTCTATGGAGAAATTGCAAAAAATGATGGAACAGCAATTAACGATGATCTTGCCTAAGGATGAAGGGACTGGCATGCCAAAACCATTTGATTTTCAGGAGTTTATGCACATGAGCCCTGATAGTCTTGATGCCACTATGAAGCTATTCGAGCCCTTTTTGGGAGAAGGCATGCAGCAGCTGATTCCTAAGGATTTGGAAGAACAAAAATCCGATGGAAAGAAAAAACGGAAGACTTATTCTTTGTAATTAAGAAAAAAATTGCCTTACTTTGTGGTCGGAATGGTTTTGTTACCAATGACCAACGTAATAATATATAGAAATGGGAATAGCAGAAAAAATAGTTTTAGTGATTTATCGTGTCAAAGAGAAAGGGCTTGAAGTGCTTTTGGTCAATGAAGACGATAATTGGGAGTTGCCGAAAGGTAGTGAGCTCGATGAAGCTAAAGCACAGGGTAATATTATTGAGTTGGAGCGTAGCGAAGACGAAGATACAAAGGTGATGGCTATTGAAGCAGATTGGCACGAGATTCCGTCTTTGCGCAAGCTGGTCAAAGATGATGTTCTTTTTATTACAGATAAAATTATTGATATTCTTCCGAAAATGGAGAAGTCAACTTACTTCGTTGTCAAGGAAGCCTTCAAAAAGGTGCTTCCGAAGGCGCAATATAAAATGCTTAAAGAGTTGAAGGATATTATTTCCGATAGAAACTCCACAAAGTATATTTAACGAGCTTTTCTTTCATCTTTTGTTAAGAAATTGTCTCGATGAGTAACTACCAAACACACTAATGAGACACACAATACACACATTTTTCCTCCTTGTAGTAATTATGGGCGCTGGATGTAGTACATCCAGATCTGTTGCCCAAACTCCTAAGCCGACTTATAATATCACGTATAAGTTGATTACAAACGCGCATTTTCAGCATTTGGATGCTAGCTATTTGAATCGGACCCATGTTGGAGTTATAAAAAAAGATATCCAACAGCAGCAGATGGATATGCCGATTGGTGCAGTAGCGTCTGGATTTGTCGCATCTATTTCTAGTACTGGATATGGTGCAAAAGACTCCTTGGCTTCTATAGAACTACAAATTTTTAAAAATGGTGAGCTGGTTGCTCAGGAGAAAACCTTTGGGCTAAATCCTTCAATAGCAGTTAGTTATCTAGTTGAATAAAGCATTTCCTTATTTTTTTTAATGTAGTATTTTTCTTTTTTGAAAATAATTGCAAATTCAAACTATTTTATTGTTACCTTTGCAACTCATTAAAAGTTTAATACATGAAAAAAGGAACTGTAAAATTCTTCAATGAGTCCAAAGGTTATGGATTTATTACTGAAGATGGTTCAAACGACGAGTACTTTGTACACGTATCTGGAATTATCGACGACATCCAACAAGGTGACGCCGTAGAATTTGAACTCAAAGAAGGTAAAAAAGGTCTTAACGCTATAAATGTAAGAGTAATCTAATATTTACGCAAAGTTTTACCAAGATAAAGCCCGTCATGCAAATGATGGGCTTTTCTTTTTCTAAGGAGGCCAGTTATCATAAAAAAAGAGAGCGAATCCCTTTCGGGAAACGCTCTGCTAAAAGTAAACAACAACATCTTATCTCCAATACATTTGTTATTTCACTCTTTGTTTACTTGTTTTATCGTCTAATTTCAAGGTAGCCCTTAAATGTTCTTTTTGCACGGTCATTAAGCTTGATGACGTAGTAATAGGTACCATCAGGGACGATCGTGTTATTATTCCAGTAGCCATCCCATGTATTGACATAGCCAATGCCGCGGAAAACACGATTGCCCCAGCGATTATATACTTCTACCACGCTATTGGGGTAGTTTTCGATATTTGCTATGTAGAAAACATCATTTACGCCGTCGCCATTGGGAGAAACCGCAGTGAATACGACAATATCATCACATAAGATACAAATATCTAAAAAAGCATCATCACAACCGTTATTATTGCACACAATGTATTGCAAGCTTTCGGTTCGTTCACAGACATTGTTGTCGGGTATGTAGGTGACAGAGTAGTCTGGGTTTAAGGTCAGTTCGCCGCTCAATGGCGTGTTGACAAAGTATATGGTGTCAATCCCACCCCAAGTAGTATCATTTGCTAAAATATCAATAATCCCTGGCGTATTCATATATACGCAAGTACTATCGTCATTGGCAGTTGGAAATCCAGTATAGGGTACTACCGACGTACAAAAATTAATGGTGTCACAAAATCCGTAGTTATCACAAATTACCACGCAGGCAGAGTCGTTGCCAAGAGATAATCCTTTGTATTCAAGGCAAAATGACGAGTCATTTAAAATGTATTCTACGGCTCCTGTATCTATGTTTGCACAAATGTTGGTAAAACTGGTGATGGTGCCAGGTACTGTCGTCGTGTCAATGCAAAATTCCATCTCTTGGTTGATGTAAATTGATTCTGAAAAACATCCCCCGCTATTGGTGTTGGGGTTAAATTTCTCGCAAGAGACGTTCACATTAACGGTATCTGCACAGGTATTTATGGAATCAAAAACAATGATTTGATGGTTGCCGATGGATAGTGGAATCGTGCTTTGCCCATAGTTGAAGGTAGAGTTATACGGGACATTAATATTGAAGTCTGTTCCATTATTCATCGTTAGATTGCCATATTTATAGAAGGATACACCGCCCCATAGAATCTCATTATTTGCATCAAAAAACCAATTGCCAAAACTGTCCCATGCGGCAAATTGAATTAATAATTCATTCATGTCCGTAACAGTACTAGTGTAAATAGAATCTTTAAAATCCCAAGTGATATCATAAGGGCCGGTTGCATTTGTTATTCCCGAAAGGGCATACGCACCTAGAGAGTCAACGTTGGCCGAAATTAAATCATTGGCATGAGCCCCATCAATAGTAATATCATAATTCGATAAGCTATCAAATGGAATACTCAAAGGAAAATTAGCATCTAACCCACAGACAACCAAGTAGTTAACATTGTCTTCCGAAATATTAAAAATAGGGCAGGGTACCGTGTCAATCTTGGGTGTTACAAAAATATACATAGAATCTGTCGCCACACATCCCGTATTTCCTGTTGCTTGCAAAATATAAAGCATGGAGTCTGGCGGGAAGGCAAGTGGATTGGTTATCGTTGTATCGCTCAAAAACGTGGTTGGTAGCCATTGGAATGTAGTCGGAATATTTGTTGTTAGGACGCCATTGATTTGTATCGTATCGCCTTGATTGATGGCAGTGTCTTGCGGCAAAGAAATGCTCGGTGCATCCAATACAAAGATATTCATGGTGTCAGAACTAATAGAACAAGTGTCACTGGTCGCAGTGGCAATTATCCCCGTCAAATTTAAATCAGGGGTCAACACAAATGGATTGCCGACTCCAAGTGTGTCTCCCGAAGGTTGTAGAATCCAAGTAATATCATCTGAGCCATTGGCTGTTAGGTCAATCGCTTGACCAGCACATAAAGTGTCTGGCACATTAGACCCAATAGTTACAATCGGGCTACCGTCTTTATGTCTATCGAGTACCTGCATATCCGAAGTGATGATGTCCACCGTACAATTGGAGTTGTTAGTGGCACAATATTGAAGGTCTTCTCTGATGGCCATAAAACCTACTTCGAAATCAGCAGAACCACATCCAATATCCACAGAGGAAAGCATAAAGTCTAAGGAGTTTGCCATTCCATTGGTCATACCTTGCGGTAAATTCCATTCGAGTGTAGTGATGCCATTATTTATCATGACGCTTGGCTCTCCAGGAGTCCATCCTGAAGCCGTTGCACTATTAGGGACATAGGAAAGGCCTGTGGAGAGTAAAACTCTGATTTTGTCATTGGGGTTTGTGATAGAATCCCCGATATTAGTGATTTGTACATTAACGGGAAACTCTCCATTAATGGTGTCTGCGATGGTGGGGACTAGTTGTATTTGGTTAGCAGGGTCTGGCTCACTTCCTGTAATGAAGATTGGAAATGTGGTAAAGCCTAAGGTGTCCGTAGGGTCTCCACAAAATTGCTCTCCATAAATATTCATTCGACTAGATTGTCCACTGGTATATCCACAGTCTGAAATTAACTTGTATCTAATGGTTATACTGTTGGAGTCCGTGATGGAAGTAGTTGATACCTGTGGCAATCCATTGGACTGAAGGTAGGGATATGGCACAAATGGGTCAAAGGAATATAAATCCCCATAAATAGTGGAATTAACATAAGTAGGCGCTACGCCTAATGGTAAAAATCCCGCAGATGGAGGCCATGCGATCTCGATGCTTCCTGGCACCATAACTAAATCTGTGGGCAAGGTAAACTCAACGGTCATGTTGTAATCTCTCCCTAACTGTGTGTTTTTTAGTTCAATTTGTCCCGTAATAGTGTCGCAAAATGGATAACTATCGGGAGTAGCCACTTGAATAATTGAGATATTCGGCGCAATACTGGTTCCTTTTAGCGGAAGCGTAGTTTTTTGGCAAAAAGGATGCGTCAGCGGGTCAAAAGCAGAACAATTCCAGCCGGTATAAATATTGGCGCTTACGGAATCACAATCTGTAAGCTGCGCTTTTATTTTGATGATATTACAAATGTCATTGGGCGTATTGGATGCAGTAGCTCGTAAAAGCCCATCAGTGTTGACGATATAACCACCAAGTGGAATCGTATTAACTACTAAGTTTTGGACGTTGAGTGGGTCTGAGATGTCTTCAATACTTAGGATGTTGATGGCAGGAGTAATGTCTTCAATGGAGAGCCATGAAACCGTCGCATCCGCATAGTTGGTCGTATTACACTGTCTAACAGTCCATTCAATCACATCTCCATTGGCTTTAGATATCGGTGGACCTAAGTTTTCTAATCCAATTTCTGGTGGGTTAGAATATACAATATCATTAGGATTGTTGTAAACGGTATCTTGGACGCAAGCTCCATTACTAATATTAAAGCTATGATAATTTTTCTTGTAATAGATATTTGCATCAAAATCGTATGCATTGTCCCCATCTAAACTACCCGTATTGGATTCACAACGTGGTATGGCAATAAAACGAATAGCAATAGCATAATCGTTGATATTTAGCATAGACGGAAACTGGGTCAATGTGTCAAAGGTAGCCACAAAATGTCCTGAATTATCCAATGAGCCAATATCAAAATAGGAATTGCCATGTATCGGATGGTCAATGATAGAAGCTTGTACTTTTAATTCACTAAACCCATTGAATAAGAAAGGTGTTTCGTAGTCAAATGTAATAGAGTCAATGGCTACCGCAGGGCGATGCTCCGTAGGATTCGCCTTAAAATACGCATTGTTGATAGGTATTATCTTATAGTCTAGAATGGTGGTGTCACACCCACTAGGTTGGTCGGTAGTACCTGGCCCCGAAACAAGAGATCTATTTTTTCCTACTTTTATTTGGTCTCCATAAGAGCCGCAGGTTATTTTGTCTGGGTTGTTGACATAAAAGTCTGCACGCAACTCCGGTACTAAATAAAAAGTATTAGGAAACGGCCCGTCATCATTTACGGTAAAGTACAAGAAAGCCCTTACCGTATCATCTGGCTGGACGGTAATGCCGCACGATTGTAATGAAGCTAAAAGGCTGAAATCCAGATACTTATAAGTTCCTATTGGATTTGTCGTAAGACTTGTTGTAGGGATTTGGCAGGTTGTTGTAGTGGCGCCATTTTTAATTTCTAAATAACCACGGCCATAAAGAAATACATCTTCCAATCCATCTTGATACAGTGGGTTGGCATAGCTCATATCAATACCAATATCATTTCCTGCAAAGGCATTTCCCGCTAGGCCTTCAATAGTAACAAGCATGGTGTCACAATTTAATCCGCTTTTTCTGTTGGCTAGATTTGGGTCAATTGGGTTTGTATAAGCGGAGTCAATAAAACCAAATGTGGTTCTTGACATATCCATTGCATTAGTCTTAATGGCATTGTCGCAAGTTGGTGCGGTGGGGCAAGGAGGATTGTTTAGATGGATATAAGTGCCGGCTATATTTTCGCAATGCCAAATATGCTTACAATTGCAATCATCACACATAAAACCAAATTCAAAAGGATAGTCGCTTTCTCCATCAGACGCCGAACAATCCGCTGTGAAAGCTAGCGTTAAATCATAATCCCCGTTCAATGATTCTATCGGTCCAGGGTTGAATTTGATGAGCAAGGTGTCATTCGACATGGTACTTGAAACCAAGGCATGGTTGAGTATTCCACTACGTATTAGAGTCGTGTTGGCTGCATCCAATGCAACGCCTTGCGGCAAAACTATTTGCACAAAAAAGTTGCCATTGGTACATCCCTTGTCAAAATTAAATACTCGGCGATCATGTTGGTGACTGATAAAAAACAAGTCTCCTGTACCTGCATCAACATCAGGGGTGACATAGTTTTCACTAATCACTTTTTGATTCATTATCGTGTGATAATTAGTACGTGCCGTCTGGATGTGCTCATTACAAGGGTTGTCAAATTCAAGGAAAGCAGATAGTCTGGTACTAAAAGCCGTGTCACAGTTATTATTCAAATCGATATTGCCAGCATTGCCGCAATTAAAATCATATTCTACCACAATCTCAATTGATTCACCTTCCGGCAAATCATCAAAAAATCCATCTCCATCCAAATCTGCTAATCCGTTGGGACCATCTGGGTCAACAGCGAAGTCTGGGTTGTTATTGATTGATTTGACCACATTAGCTCCAAGCATGGTGACGCCTTGTATCTTTACATCTGTAATCGTATAGCCATCAGCACTTAACCCAACGGGGTTGCCCAATCCAATTCCTGCCATGATATTGCGCATGTCTGCAAAACCTTGATCGATGGAAACGCCGGTATTGGTGATTTTTATTGCGGAAATTCCTTTTTTACAATATCCCACATTTTGCTGTGTAGCTGTTGTATTGGTATCAAAATTTACCGACACATTGCCTTGACCTGCTTGCAAAGTAGCATTTTGTGTGACTGGCGAACAGGATTCACCAAAACAGCCATAATTAACCGTGTGGACGGTCTCAAAACTAGATTGACAATTGGCAATGCAGATGTCTTCTTCTATCGTAAGCACTTCATTCACATCAAAAATAGTATCTGCATTTGATGCTCCACCGTTTAGCGTATTACCCACAAAATAGATTCCAGGGATGTCCATATAGACTATGGTGTCTCCGCTTATATCAACCGTCTTTGTAAAGGCAATGTCAGTTCCATTAATACGAATAGCTTTATAACTAAGGCTCGGTTTAGCGTTAATACTGTAGTTAATACCTAACAAATAAGCTCCGAGACTGGTATTTGTTACGGTAGTAGTTCGTGTGGTGCAATCTCCAGTCTTTACTTTTTGTGCCACTGGTTTTGGATCTAACAAAAGTTTTGGAATCCTAAGTGCCGCCCGATATGAGTTGAGTGTTGTCGATACGGTATGCGATGTATTATTGGCTAAATCATAGCTTACGCCCCATGTATCCTTCAGGTCATAATTGGGATTTTGCGCTAAAGAGTCATTGATGCTGCAATCTGCCTTTACAAGGAAAGTAATTTTTGCTTCATTCAACCCACTAGGCTCTAAATCAGGAAGGACAAATTGGGGGTTACTTGTGTTGATTCCACTTTGTAAGGTGACTCCGGCAGTACTCAAAGAAGGAAGTAAGCCTACAATTCTTATTCCCCCTGCCAGCGTTACATTGGCAATGACATTAGAGCGTATGCTTGTATTAAGTCCAGATGTCTTGACAAGTACCGTTGCGGTGTCAGGATGTCCACAAATATTTAATAAATCTGGGACGCCCTTGACATCATAAGATACGGTCAAATCATCTTGGGCATTTAATTCTACTGTTCCCAGTAAAATGATACCGATAAAAAGTATCAAAATTGATTTCATGATTGTGTTGTTGTTTACTACAGCCCAAACTTATATCAAATTTGTGTAATGTGATTGCCGTTTGGTTTATCTTGTATTATAGCAAATAGCTTGCCAAATTGGTTAAGTGTCTTATGCAGACTGGATATGTGTTTTTTGCGAAGCAAAAATGAGAAATACGTAAAAATCGACGCAAGAATAGAAGCCCTGTATTGCCCCAAGCAAATCCGTGCCAATCCATCAAATCCGTAACATCCGTGTTCCCCCCAAGAAAAAATCCAATCAAAATGACTACCTTGCAGCCTGAAAACACCATTCATGCTTAGGAAGACCGTTGATTTATTGCTTTACAGCAATGTGTTTATAGCAATTTGTGCCTTGTCATTACTGTGGTCATCACAGCTAATGGCGACGAGTAGAGTAGTGGTTATACCCTATGACGGTTTGATATTTTGTGCAAGTTTGTTTATTTATGGAGCGCACCGGTTGGTCGGTATTCACAAGTTAAAAGCCTATAAAGTAAACGAACGACATGAGTTTATTCAGCAGATTGAGCCTTTGGTTATCTTATTGGGCAGTATCGGTTTAATAGGGGCGGTTTTTTTGTTTTTTGGTTTGTCTTCTATGCAGCAGACCTTATTGATTATACCAGGGTTGATATCTTTGGCATACATCATCCCATTTTCCCGCAAGGGCAAACGACTAAGAGATTTTCCGTTTATAAAGGTTTTTTTAATAGGCTTTACTTGGGCGTGGGTGACCGTGATAGTGCCCTTATGGGAAATACGTTCCACAGGCATTTGGTGGCTATTTTTTGAGCGATTTTTCTTTATTTTGGCAATTACTTTACCTTTTGATATTAGGGATATATCGCTAGATAAAGCTCAGAGAACCAGGACCTTACCCTTACTAATAGGTGTCGAGAAAACCAAAAGACTTTCCTTTTTAATGTTAGGTATTTCATTGGTTTTGGGTATTATTTATTTAATTAGCTTTTCTTTGCAGTATGCTGTGGTCAACGGATACATTTTGGCAGGTCTATACACTTTCTTTTTTATCAATAAAGTGGAAGAAGATGCGGACGATTATTTGTTTACTGGCTGGTTAGACGGCACCATGATTATACAATTTTTGGTGATTCAGTTGTTTGTTTATTTGATAAATCCATAAAGTTCATGAGAATTTCGATTGCTTTCTTTTTTCTTTTCTTTTTTGCGCAAGCGGCTATCGCACAGCTGCATCAAGATGTATATCCCAATGAAAGTGGCTCTACATTGCTCAATCATCTTGCCACCACCTACAAACCTACGAATGTATTGACCTACAAAGAAGCAAGGAATATCATGTTTGGGGAATTAGACAATGTCAATGACTCTATTTATGGGGTTTATACGCATGATGCGATCTATCTGAATCATAATTCTAATGACCCCAAGGGAGATGCTTACGCAAAAGGGTTTAATACGGAGCACACTTTTCCCCAAAGCCTAGGGGCAACAGGCAATGCTAAGAGTGATTTACACCATTTGTTTCCGACCCGAGTCGATGTCAATGGTGATCGGGGGCACTTGCCTTTTGCCGAAATTGTCGATACAAAAACGGATAATTGGTATTATCTCGGTTCAGAAATTCATTCTATTCCCAACAATAATATTGACGAATATAGTGAACTGGATCTCAATAAAACCTTTGAACCTAGAGAAGCTCATAAAGGCAATGTCGCTCGAGCCATCATGTATTTTTACACGATGTACAAAGACCAATCTAATAGTAGCTTTTTTGAAGGTATGAAGCCGACGCTTTGTGCTTGGCATTATGAAGATGTGGTCGATCAAGCCGAATGGGATAGGACATTGGGGATTAAAGATGCGCAAGGCAATGCCAATCCTTTTGTCTTAGATTGTACCCTTGCGGAAAGGTCTTATTGTGCGGGTATGGGCTATATGTGTAATCCCAATGCTGTAGGTGAACCGCATTTGATTTCTCTTTTTGGGGTATTTCCTAATCCGACTCGCCTTGCGGCAAAAATTAGATTTACACTCGAAAAGCCGACGTCCAATCTTCAGCTTACCGTTTTTGACATGATGGGCAAGAAAATATTAACGCAACGAGTAAATGGTTTGTCCACGGGACCCAATGAATTATTTCTAGATACATCTAGCTGGCAATCAGGATTTTATATCTATACGATCCAAGTGGGCGGTGATGTCGCTAGTGGTAAATTGGTTGTTTTTTAACGCTTGGGCTCGCTTCGCTCGCCCTTGGTCTTTGGTCTTTGGTGCGCTCCTTCGTCGCTGTTAGTCTTTGGTGCTGCCGCAGCGGTTTACTCCGTGAGTTTTGGGCGTTTGGGGGTTTGAGTTTTTTTGATGGGG
>CAMZKG010000132.1 GCA_947311105.1 uncultured Saprospiraceae bacterium | reverse complement strand
CGAGTGGTCTTGCAAATTAATTTGCAAGATGTAGAGACGAGCGCAGCGAGTATCGCCACGGGAAATAGTAAAGGGCAAGCAAAGAGAAATTTTTTGTGCAGTAAGTACCGCAAAATATTTTACGTATTCTGGTAATTATTCCATCTAGCTAATCAATTGAACAGTTATACGCTTGCGCAATTGAACAAAATTTCCTAATCGCTCCGAGCCAAGCAAACTGAACGAGTGGTCTTGTAAATTAATTTGCAAGATGTAGAGACGAGCACAGCGAGTATCGCCCCGGGCAAGCTCCCAATAATGACCAATTAATTATTTTTTGCTTGGCCAATTTCTATGCAGTTACTCGTAATGCTTCGCTACTCGAAGGCGTGAAATAAATTTCACGATCCATTACCTGCGGCAGCTACCGATTTCCTTATTTTGGTGGGGTTTTACTGATAAAGGCTAGCAAAAAATAATTTGTAACTGTTTACAATGGTTCGGTCATTTTTATTGCAGAAAAACAGCAATAAACCCAATAAACACGGGCTTTTTCCTATTTAATGCAAGTTATGTTTTTGGCTGAGTTGCGTAAAATAGAAGTTATTTCTTTATGTTCATTTTGCCTTGATGCAAAACGAACCAAAAAATCAAGAATCTCAAAAGGAAATTTTTGGGTGTTTGTGATTAATTTATTTCCTTACTCTGTTATTCTTTCTAGCTGAATAACCGTTTTTGAGAGTCGTCCCAAAACCGTGGTCAAAAGTGCGTTGCGTGCTTTTTTTCTGCCCACATTACCTTTTTTATGGCGGTTGTGGGGTGATTGCTTGTGGTTCAGGCTTCAGTTAATGGTCTATCGTTAACGGCAGAAACGCATCTCCACTTCTTCCGCCACTATTTCTGTTTGAGCTTCGGGAGCTCGATTACTGGCTTTTTTCGTTTTTGAATAGCAAACTGATAGGCGAGGCAAAAAATCGAACTGCAAAGTTTATTTTTTTACCGAACCATTGTGTTTAGGCAGGACAAATTTTTGCCATAAAATGCCCTTTTTACGTCTGTTTTTCTGTCTAATAATTGGAGCACCTAAACAGTTACAATAATTTTTGTTCTGGTAGAATCTATCCGGCTATTCAATTAGCAAAGGTTTAAGAAACCCTAGTTTTTAAGCTAACTGCTTGCATTTTCATCGTTTGGGCTTTGGCTTGTCAAGGTTTCTCAAACCGCGCCCCACAAATAAAAAGAGCCAACTATTTGCATAGTTGACTCTTTTAAATCTTTAATAAGGTAAAGCTTATTCGGCAGCAGCTTCAGGAGCTGTTTCGCCACCTTCTTCGCCATCTTCTGATTCACCCATTACACTCTTCAATGCTCTAGGTACGATTACTTGACCAATAGGTGTTGCTGGTTCTTCTAAGATTTCTACACCTTCTTCCACTTCTAAGTCTTTCACTTTAATGGCCTGCCCAAGACCGAGATTCGTAATATCAACTGTCATAGCAGGGATGATATTCTTAGGAAGCGTTTTAATTCTAATTTTTCTTACTTGTTGTAAGAAAGCTCCACCATCCTTCACACCGACAGGATTGCCTGTAAAGACGATAGGAAGAGAGATTTTCACAGGTACATTGTCAATCAAACGGATGAAATCGATATGCATGATTTCATCAGTCACAGGGTGCATTTGCACTTCTTTGACAAAACATTTGTGCGATTCCCCGTCAACAGTAATTTCTGCTACAAGAAATTCATTGGTGAAGATGATAGCTCTAACATCATTATGCTTCACAGCAATTTGAGTTTCAGTTCCGCCACCATAAATGATTGCAGGGATTAAGCCAGCGGCTCTAGTTGCTTTTGCTGCTTTTTTGCCAGACCCAGCTTTTTTTTCAGCACTAATTTGAATCGTATTCATAAAACTTGAATTATTTTCCTTTTCCCAATTCCGTTTGGGGATGCAAAGATACCGTTTTATTCAAAAAAAGGGGGATAAAAATCGTTTTTTCTTGTAAAAAGTAGAAAAAACACTAAAAAGTCAGCTTCTAGCGCCTAATCGCCATTAAAAAGTGCCGAAATTGAGCGGTGCTCATGGGTATTTCTGATGGCTCTGGAAAAGAGTTTGGCGCAAGAAAGGCGGATAATTTTGTCTGAATCGCGCCCTTTGGGCACCGTATCGGTGACTATCAATTGAGATAGAGCCGAATTTTCGATGATTTCGTAAGCTTTTCCCGAAAGGACTGCGTGGGTACACATCGCCTTGACGCTACTGGCCCCTTTGTCCATAAAGGCTTGTGCTGCCTTTGTCAAAGTGCCTGCAGTATCCACTAGGTCATCTATCAAAATAACATCCTTTCCTTCTACTTCACCAATCACCTGCATACTGGCGACTTCGTTGGCTCTTTCTCGATGCTTGTCGCAGATGGCTAACCCCGTATCAAAATATCTGGAATAATACCTAGCCCGCTTGATACTGCCCGCATCTGGCGAAGCAAATACAGCATTAGACAAGTCCAACTCTTTTAGATAAGGTAAAAAGATAGCCTGACTTTTCAAATGATCTACGGGAATATCAAAAAAGCCCTGAATTTGGTCTGCATGAAAGTCCATGGTCATAATTCGATTAGCACCTGCCGCATGTAATAGATTAGCGATTAACTTTGCAGAAATAGGCACCCTAGGCTTGTCTTTTCGGTCTTGCCGCGCATAGCCAAAATAGGGAATCACTGCCGTAATATATCCCGCTGAAGCTCTTTTGGCTGCATCAATCATCAATAACAACTCCAAAAGATTATCCGCAGGAGCGGTCGTAGATTGAATAAAAAAGACATAGGCACCACGCACCGACTCATCTAAAATAGGTTGCATTTCGCCATCACTAAACTGATTTAAGGTTTTGGCACCTAAGTCCTGTCCAAAATAATCTGCGATAGATTCGGCGAGATATCTAGTGGATTCACCTGTAAAGAGTTTTACTTGGGTTAAGGGCAGCATGGTCTAATTTTGGTGGCAAAGATACTATTTTTCTTTGGTTTACCCCAAATTTTGTTTGGGACAAAACGGGGAAACCCAGCTGCGGGATTGTTTGCGCCTTTCGTGCAGCCACCCCACCAATACGCACAAACAAGACTAATATCAACATGAGAACCTGCCTAATTTCATACAAAACACAAAAAATCCATAGAACCAAGATGGCTAGTCCAAAATATATTAGTACATTTGATACTAAGAATCAAAATTGTTGGGATTTCACCTTTTTGCGTAAGCCTAACATATTTAAGTTTCGGTACTTAAGTTTAACGGTATTGAGATGGATTGGCTTTATGTATGCTTAATTTTTGGAGTACGGGTAAAAGATAAAGGGTTAAAGGTCAAGGGTTTACAAAACTTGGCTATTTCTACAAAAAAATAAATCTACTCCAAAATGGCAGGCAGGACAAGCTTTCTTAAGCTGTTTTTCGCTAAAAGCTGACAATACCAATAACCACGGGCTTTTCTAAGTAGCGAAACTTGAGTAATATAAGCTAAAAAATAGCTTGCGCAAAAAACAAACTGCGTATTACGTCGTATGCTTAATTAATAGCTTTTGGCAAATGACTTACCAATATGTGCGGCAACTTTTGCTGCTCAACCAAAAAAAGACTGATGAACAAATTAATTACACTTTCGCTGTTATTCTTTTCTTTGACCATTTTTGCGCAAGCGCCTATAAATGACGATTGCAATGGTATTATAGACTTGGGAACAGCTCCCTATTGCCCTGGCAATGAGTTTTTCACCAATGTAAATGCTACACCGTCGGATTTTGGCACATTCACTAATTTGCCGACTTGTCTGACTAGTACTAATTCACCAAGGGATGTATGGTTTCAATTTACGGCTGATGCCACCATCACAGACTATGAAATAACCGTTACGGGAGCGGATGATGGTACTGGTTCTACGCCACTCAACACTCCGCAATTGGTTTTGTATCGTGGGTTTTGTCAACAAGATGAGTTGATTATCATGGATTGTATAGAAGCACCACTTGGGGACTCTACCGCGACTATAAAAATAACCGGGCTTACACCAGGTCTCACCTACTTCTTGCGTGTGGGTGATTATTCACCAGGAGCACCCAATGCAGGTACTTTTAAGCTTTGCATTAAAGAAAAATCACCAGAAGTGACAGTTGATTCGGGGAGTTCGACTGCAAGTTATGGTATTTTATATGATTCAGGTGGAGCTGATGGGGATTATGATGCTTCCGAAAATTATGTATTTACGATTTGTCCTACTGATTTTCATCAATGTATTTCGTTGTTATTTGAGTACTACAATTTAGAGCAAGGAGACGGCTCTCCAGGAGACCAAATAATTATTTTTAATGGTCCAGATACCCTTTCGCCTATTCTTGCGCATTTGGGCGACCCTAACCCTAACTTCCCTAGTGGTAATGGAGAAAATGATGGCGGCGTCTGTTTCCAAGTCTATGGTTCTAATTGCCTTACTGTTCAGTTCATATCTAATGCGGATATTCAATTTGAAGGTTTTAAAGCTATTTGGGAAATCTCGCAAGACCCTTGCCCGCAAAGCGAGCTAATCACCGTCGATGACCAAGCAGACACTAGTGTGATTGTGGACTATCTAAACACAGCCTATGCCCAAACCACCATTGACACCATAATCTGTGATAATGGCAGCTATGGAAGTTTTACAGCTTCAGATAATACTGGTCTAGGCATCAAAAGGGGCTTGATTCTGACTACCGGAAGTGCCATAAATGCCATTGGCCCCAATGATGCTAGTGGTTTAGGAGATGATCTTAGTTTGCCTGGGGATGCTGATTTGGACAACTTATCTGTGCTACTGGGCAACGGGACTTTATCGCAAGATGCCTGTGTCGTCGAGCTGGATGTGTATGCCTACTCCAATAAGCTCTCCTTTGAGTATATCTTTGGTTCGGAAGAATACAAAGAATTTGTCAATACTGATTATAATGATATTTTTGCATTCCTAGTCTCTGGGCCAGGCATCACGGGTGTCCCCCAATTGAACAATCAACAAAACATAGCGGTAATACCCAACACGAACACCCCCGTCCAAATCAATAGTGTCAATCAAACAACCAATTGGCAGTATTATAGAAATAATGAACTTGGCCAGAGTGTTCAATATGATGGACTTACGGCAGATTCTATGGGCATCAAAAAGAGCCTTACGGCAAAAATTAATGTCACCCCATGTAATCACTACAAGTTAAAATTGGCTATTGCGGATCGTGGTGATGGTGCTTATGACTCAGGTGTATTTATCTCCGAAATCAAGGCTGGCTCTCCAGAACTAGCCGTAGATTTTAAATCTGGATTAAATTACCTAGTAGAAACTTGTACAGATGTAGATGACATACTTGTTATTGAATTAAACGGTGAAGTCACCGATACCATTACTTACAATGTCAATGTTACAGGGTCAGCTATAAACGGTACTGATTATGTGCTTAACATCCCAGCAACGCTTACTTTTTCTCCAACCCAAACCAAATACTCCTTCCCTATTAATATCATTGACGACACAATCATGGAGGGCACAGAAAAAATCATCATTTCGCTATCCAGTAATTTTGGATGTGGTGAAGTTATTTTTGATGACTTGGTAATTGACTTGAAAGATAATATTGATGTCAATGCCAATATCCTAGGAGACACTTTGGATGTATGTATCAATGATGGCATCCAACTCAATGCGGAAGGTGCGGTATTTTATGCTTGGACACCTGGCAATATATTGGACAACCCCAATATTGCAAATCCGTATGCCAATCCTACTGCAAGCGGATGGATTCATGTGACTGGTACGGCGGGAATTTGCTCGGACACCGACTCTGTTTATTTAGATGTCCATGATGTACAAGTCACCGCTACGACATCAGATGATGGTATTTGCTTAGGAGACATGATCAATCTGAACTCCAATTCGACCGTAACCAATCCTACCTTTACTTGGAGCCCAGCCACTGGATTAAGTGATCCTTCTGTACAGGCTCCAACAGCGACCCCGGACTTTTCGACTAATTACATTGTACAAGTCGAAAAATTTGGCTGTATAGCCAAGGATACTGTTTTTATTCAGGTGGACACCTTGTTTGAGCCTATCTTAATCCCTGACGCGACCATTTGTCTAGGGCATAGCATTCAATTGGGCACGCCTATTGTTTCTACTTCTACCTATTCTTGGACACCACCAGGAGTATTAGACAACCCAAACAGCTCTGGACCACTTGCGACCCCTACCGACCCAACAACTGTTTTTACATTAGTGACGACGAGCTCCAATGGGCACTGTTCGGCTCAACAACAGGTCACGGTTACGACCATTCCTGCGTCCTTGAATGTGATGACATTACCCGACATGAATACTTCAGATACTATTTTCTTGTGTGCACCCGACTCTACGCAGTTGTTTGCACAAACATCTACGTCTGGCGTTGGGCTCAGCTGGCTTCCCTCTAATGGCACATTGAGTAGTTTGACAGACACCATTGTCACTGCCAAGCCGATTGTTTCTGGTTTATATGTTGCCACGTTGGTGGTCGGGCAATGTACATTGCATGATTCTACCTACATCCAGATTGATTCTTTGCCGGATTTAGCGCTTGATGCCATTCCTTTTAAAGATCCATTTTGTCCTGGCGATACGGTATCTATCTTTTCAGAAAATTATGACCAAAATGCCTATGTAGGTATCACCCATAATTGGACGCCAAGTTCAGGTATTATTTCTGACCCTAACAAGTTCAATCTTGTACTTATCACGCAAGATACAATTACCTACACAAGAACGACGCAGATTGGGGCTTGCCTAGACTCTGCCAGTATCACTTTGAATGTTGACCATCCGGCAGATATAACCGTTACTCAAGACAAAGACTCTATTTGTGCCGGCGAACAAGTTCAACTGACTGCATCGTCAATGCCTAGCGGTGATTATGTATGGTCTCCAATGGACGGGCTTTCTTGCTCTGAATGTCCTAACCCTATTGCGACACCATCTAATACCACTACTTATAGCGTGACTCTCAAAGGTGCCAATTGTCCAGCTTCCGAAACAGCGACTATCGTCGTTAAAGAAAGTCCTAGTGTTCAATTCCCTGCAGACAATAACCTTTGCCCTGGCGAGTCCATCACCCTAAACGAAAATAACGATACCACCATTACCTATTCTTGGACAGCAGATGACCCTAATTTTGGTACGACAAACATCGCCCAACCTACGGTAACGCCTACCATGACAACTACTTATACCGTTGTCACATCTAATGGCTCTTGCGAGTACACCCAGAGCATCACCGTAAATGTCGCCAATGATGAGTTATCTATTGACGGTCCAGATGGTGTATGTCCTGGCTACCCTATTACACTTACGGCTGTAACGAATGGCACTGGAGATTATGTTTGGATGCCAAACAACATCAACAGCCAAAGCATTTTGGTTGAGCCTACTACCGCAACAACTTACTCCGTCACTTACACTTATGGTGATGGATGTGTATTGGCTATTTCGAAGAACATCGTAGTCTATCAAGACTATACCGTTGCCTTAACCGCCGAAAAAGATACCGTCTTTGCCGGCGAAGTCATCAAGCTGAATGCAACTATTGACCCTAACCTACCAAATCCAACTTTCAAATGGACCCAAAATGGTGAAGATGTAGCTGGTACTGGGTCTAGTCTTGCGGTAAATTCTTCTGATGGTCCTGTGGATGAATTTGTGGCAACTTTAATTACACCGGATGGCTGTGAGTATCCAGCGACTACTTCTATCGTTGTCTTACCGCTTACCTATAAAATTCCTAATGCTTTCACCCCCAACAATGACGGCACTAACGACTTTTTCCGTCCTGCCCTTTTGTCTGGTTATGAATTTTCCAAGATACAGGTTTTTAACCGATGGGGACAGTTGGTGTATGAAGGCAACAGCGGTACGTCTGGTTGGGATGGCGCTTTTAAAAACAAGGCTTTACCTTCGGATGTCTATCCTTATATGATTGAGTTACTTGCTCCTAATGGGACTAAAAAAGTTGTTAAGGGGAATGTTACTTTGTTGAGGTAGCCTTTGGCGTTCATTTGCCTTCGGCGTTCAATTTGTGCTTTGCACGTTCAATTGCCTTTGGCGTTTAATTGCCTGCGGCGTTCAATTTGTGCTTCGCACGTTCATTTGCCTGCGGCGTTCAATTTGTGCTTCGCACGTTCAATTTGCCTTTGGCGTTTAATTGCCTGCGGCGTTCATTTTGTGCTTCGCACGTTCAACTTGCCTTTGGCGTTTAATTGCCTTCGGCGTTCATTTTGTGCTTCGCACGTTCAATTTGCCTTTGGCGTTTATTTTGCCTTCGG
>CAMZKG010000131.1 GCA_947311105.1 uncultured Saprospiraceae bacterium | reverse complement strand
TATAAGTCAATTGCTCACCATGTAGCGTGTAATGCTCGTCTCTTTCGCCGGAAGGCATGACCTGTTTGTCATTGGGGTCGAAGGAGCATAAGACGGTGGGCGTGTAGGTATAGGTGTCCAAAAGACTTTGTGTGCCTGATGAGTCTCGGTACATTTCTGTAAGGAAATTTAGAGGTGTGCCAGTTGAAGATTGGTCGGGCATGGTGAAAGTAATTTCAATATCTTGGTATTGAAAAGGGTAGAGTGAGTCGTAATGCCAAAGTAAAGTGTAAGCAGTTGTATCAACAATAAATCCCGTTGTCGGTGTTGAAGAAATAAAAGTACAACTAGGGTCATAATGCATCAAGGTATGACCTGATTCCATAAAAGTTCCTGTATTTTGGTACCTTAAGTAGAAGGTAACGGCTGTGTTGCAGCGGGTTGGGTTGGAAGATAGGTTAACTTGTCCAGCGTGTTCGGAGTAGTTGGGATATAAGCCAAAATCTTTTTCTAAGTTGGAAGGTAGCCCTGGTTCAAAAAGTACTTCGTAGGAGGAAGAGTCTGTTGTTAAAGTCCAGTCAGGATCGTCCATCCAATTGAGATGATACACCGTTCCAGAGTCACAAAGTTGATGGAAAATGCCATTCTGATTAGTAAGAGCAATTTGGTCAGGAGGGGTAAACCATATCTTTTGATTGGGGATAGTGCCTTCGTTGGGCTCTTGTATTTTATTTTGATTAAAGTCGTAGAATGCCTTGCCAGCGATGCTGTAAATTGCACAATTAGTGAGTATTTCATTTGCGGAATTGCATCCTGGGGCATTACTGAAGATAAGTGCGGGCAGATTTGCATCATCTAAGTATCGGCAAATGGGTAATGAAGAGCAGGTCGATAGTGACTCGTTATGTGTAATGTATAGGAGGGAGCCAATTTGTAGCTTTTCAATACCTGCCAAACTGGTAAGGCTGTCATTTCCAATATACCAGTTTGGATTATAGGTATAACCAATGATTAGTGAATCAACAGATGTTAGACCAGATAGTCCATTAAAATCTTTGATTGATGGATTTCCTGTGAAGACTAGTTTGTTGGCGATACTAGTAATGTTATCAAGGCCCGTTAGGTCGGAAAGTAGATGATTACCAATGAATTGGAGTGAGCCGTTGATATGGGTTAGGTTGCTTAACGCTGAAATGTCAGTTAGTTTCGGATTACCAATAGCCACTTTTCTAGGGTAATAGTGATCGGAGAAGAGACCGCCTAATTGGATGTCTTTGCCTATGTATAGGTTATTACTTAATCCATTTAGACTAATTAATTCGGGGTTTGTCGAAACAATTAATGATCCACCGATACTGTCTAATCCTTCAAGTCCTGCAAGTGAGACAATTTTATTATTAGGTGTTTTTTCAAATTGATAGTCGTATTGATTGATATGAGCAATATACCAACCAAAAACGGAAGTCCCACCAACCCTGAAATTGTTTCCAACAGAAACTATATTTAAACCACTCAAATCAATCAGGTTATCATTCCCGGAAATTTGCAAATTATTTCCTATATGGGTGATACTTCCTATATTAGTAAAATTGACGATAGAGTCTAGGTTGTTTAAAATCAAATCGCCAGTGATGGTATTTAATTTTGTTAAAGGGGATAACGTCGTGATTTTGGCGTTGCTAATTTCTAAATTATTAACGGTTTCCAGATTTTCTAAACCAGTTAAAGACGCTAAGGCATCCGAAAGGATGGTAAGGTTTTCTACGTGCTTTAGCTTGGTCAAAGGAAGTAAATTTGTTGAAGATATTTTCAATATTTTAAAATCAGCATGAATTGTTTCAAGATTTTCTAACCCATTGAAATTGAGTAGGTTGGGAGAGTATTCGATAATCAGATTGTCTAATTTTGTAATTGATTCCAAGCCTGAAAAGTTTTCAAGATTAGACCGTTCAAGTGTAATTGATTTAATAGAATCAATAGCATTTAGTCCTACGAAATTTTTTATGCCGCTTTCATAGGTTAAGGTTTGTGGAGTGCCAGCAACCTGATAGTGAATGGTATTTCCCAGTTTTATCTGATTGATTTTTTGTACATTACTTAATCCAGTAAAGTCTTGTATGTTGGTATTGTCATAAATGTGAAGTTTATCTATTTCTTCAACAGAATCAAGTCCTTGAAAGCTCGTTATACTAGGGTCTGAAATGATGAGCCCACTCCATAAAGAATTATCCAGCCTGCTAATGCGCTTTAGTTGATTGAATCCTTCAAAGTTTGTTAGATTGTTATTGCCAATAGTAGAGATTGGCACATAGTTATTATAAACATAGTTACCGACTTGTAAGAAGTTAATAGATGTTAGGCTATCCCATCCAATGAAGTTTTTTAGGGAGTCACAGCCTGAAATTTTGAAAATGTTTAATGTTTTTATGGAGCCTAAGCCAATAAAATTTTCAATCGGCGTATTGTAGATGACTATATTGTCAACGGTATTAATTGAATTAAGCCCGTTAAAGGTGGTTAGGCTATCGCATCCTACTTGAAGGGTATATATTCCATTTCCATAATAATTACCAATAGTCAAGTTATGAATTGTTTTTACCATTTCTAATCCTTTAAGAGATTTTAGCGAATGGCACTCAGTTATTTGAAATGATCCCAGGCTATCTAAATTGTTGAGTCCGTTTAGAGATTTTAAATTAAGGCTATGTAGGCGTAATTTTTTGATATATTTTAAGTTTGATAATCCATTCAATTGACTGATGTCTGTGGTGGTATCGGGTGCGGTCAAAGTGAGAGAATACGACATCTCCGTACACCCAGGATAAAGAATAGAAAAGCTATCAATCTGTCCTTGGGTTGATAGCGTAATATCGTCTGTAGGGCATTGAGCGCGACTTGCTTGCGCAAAAAATAGGAGGCTTAGGAGTAGAATTGTATATTTCATCTTTATTATTTTAGTAGTTTTAGCAAATGTAAGCACTAGGCTAATATTAAAAAAATACAAAAAATGAGCTTTGTAGAGCCAAAAAATCAAGTTATATTTAATATGTTTATATAAATAGCTTAAAATCAGTAAATTATGACTTCTTAGTTTGTGAGTTTGTAGAAAATTATCTGTCGAGTATTGAAAAAAACTTTTTGTAAGAGCTAGACATCCGAACGGCCGTTCGGCTCAACATCCCACGACCTAGTAACTAGCTTTCCTGATGACTATCCCCAGTAGCCCAAGAAATCACCTTTTGCGCAAGCAGAACCCCTAAGAGTCCTGAGAAAAAAGAAACCAATAGATTGATCGTAAGCAACCAGATTTGGTCGCCATGATCGGCAACAATAGCAGAAGGGTTGAAGCCCAGTCGCCCAAAACTCTTGACGAAAAACACACTGGAAAATACACCTACCAAGGTGTTTCCTTTTAGCGCAAGCGATGATTCCTTGCGGAAAAAAACAATAGAATTGGCACCAAGAATGCCAAAGAAAATACTCAAAAGCGCAATAAGTCCTTCGTTCATCTTCTCAATCTTTTAATGCCCATAGTCCATTTCATCTATCTTTCCACCCATAAGACGGCGCTGAACAAGAAAGTAGATAATTAATAATAGTATGCCCAAAACTCCCCATGTAGATGCGACCGATAATCCGTACTCTGAAGCTGAAGTATTATAAATAGTCAAAGACTCATTTACACCATTAGTTGAAGGTAGGATGACTGGAAACATAGACGCCAACGAAGACGTGATGCCCCCTATAATGACAGCCGTAGATAACCAAAAACGATGCAAATCCTTCTTTAGTTTTTGATGGAATAATAACCCAAATAATCCCGTGAAATAGATCAATGGGAAAATGATTAAGTACGGTTTGTCCCAAAAATTATTTAAAGCATTTGGGTTTATTATATGCCAGATACCCAATGATGCAAATGTTAAAACAATTAGTACAATTGTCAACTTATTGATTAATGATTTTAGTTGTTCATTGATTGTTGATGTGGTCTTTAGGATGATCCATGTAGCTCCATGTATGGCTAGGGTGATGACCGAAATAATGCCGATAAGTACTGTAAACCAGTCAATTACGCCTGGATGGTCGCTTAATGGACTAAAACTACTATCCCAAAGTGGCAGGAAAAAGAAATAGGGCTCATGAGCAGAAACGCCATCACTTACTTGTCCTAAGTTGACACCCCGAACAATATTCCCTAGCGCCATGCCAAAGAAAAGAGCCAACAGTAAACTAGAAATTCCAAAGGCCTTATCCCAAATATCTTTCCACATCTGATAGTGAAATTTGCTCCGAAACTCTAATCCGATTGCTCGAAATACAATGAGCCAAAGTACCATGGTTAAGGGCAGATAAAAGCCACTAAAAACAGACGCATAAAATCTTGGAAATGCCATAAATAATAATCCACCACCCGCCACAAGCCAGACTTCGTTGGAGTCCCAAAATAATCCAGCAGCCTTAGCAATTACTTCTTTGTCCTTTTCCTTTTTGGCGAAAAATAAATGAATAATGCCCACACCAAAGTCATAGCCATCAAGCACAAAGAATATCGCTAAAATAAGCGCAATAAGTAGATACCAAATTAATTCCATGACTTACTTTGTTTTTGTTGTTGGTCCAGCATTGATGGTCTGACCAACGAGTAATAAGAATAATAGCCCAAGTAAAAAATACAACCCCATAAAACCCAATAACGTAAATAAGGTGTTGCCTGCACTAACCGTGGGGGAGATGCCTTCGGTGGTGCGTAACAGACCATAGACTAGATACGGCTGCCGTCCAAGTTCAGCTACATACCACCCAAGCAAATTCGCTAAATAAGGAAAAGGCACCATGAAAAGAATACTCCAAAGTAAGGGCTTATAGGCATAGAGCTTTTTCCTGTAAAGGAAAAATATTGCCAATCCCATTACCCCAATAAATACAGTGCCCAATCCAGCCATGATGTGATACGAATAGTACAGCATGGGGATATTAGTGGGTAATTCTTCTTTTTTAAATTGATCCATCCCTGCGATATCTGCATCCCAGCTTTTGTAAGTCAGAAAGCTAAGAATGTTGGGGACAGCAATTTTGTTATCCAGTTTTTTCTCGACCATGTTGGGTTGTCCGATGAGTACAATTTCGGTCCCCCCTTTTTCTGTCTCAAAGATACCTTCCATGGCAGCAAAAGAAGCGGGTTGATATTTGACTACATTTTTGGCATTCCAGTCTCCTGTCGGAAAAATCAATGCAACACTTGAGATAAACCCAAAGATGACACCTGTTTTTATGAATAATTTTCCATATTCGAGATGCTTTTCTCGCAAGAGATAAAAGGCGCCAATGCTCGCCACCACAAAAGATGAAGTCGTCAATGAAGCCATTTGATTGTGAAGAAAGGCGGGAATAAGCCATGGATTACTAAAAATGGACGAGAAGTTTTTTAGGACATATTTGCCATTATCTAGGATTTCGTAACCCACAGGATGCTGCATCCAGGCATTGGTGGCAAGGATGAAAAGACCACTTAGCCAAGAACCCAAAAATACCAAAAATGCCATCAAAAAATGCATCTTGGGACTCATCCGCTTTTCGCCAAATATAAAAAGTACCAAAAAGGACGACTCTAAAAAGAAAGAAAATAGCCCTTCCATCGCTAGGGTTTGACCAATAATGCCACCGGTCAATTCGGAAAATTGAGCCCAATTTGTCCCAAATTGAAACTCCATGGGAATACCCGTGACCACACCCATAGTGAAGTTTATCGCAAATATCTTCATCAGAAATTTAGCGGCATTGTTATACTGCTCTACTTGCGTTCGCAAAAATTTCCACTTGAGAAAAACGATCAAAAATGATAACCCCATCGTCAATTGCGGGAAAATATAATGAAAGGTGATAGTGAACGCAAATTGCAGCCTATCATAAAGAATCATGTCATCCATGTCCCTAGTTTTGGTGGCTTAATGTATATTTTTACACAATAAGCGCTAATTTTGTTTGTAATAAGTCTAGCCAAAAGCTATCCTATTTTGCCACTTCAAACGTTTTTTGTTTAGAATGGTTTAAACAAAACTTGTGACTTTAGTCATTGCGTGGTGGGGTCTCGGATAGTACCATGTGCAGTAAAAAAATGGTACTGATTAAGTGGTCCTTCATTTAGGCAATGGTGGGGTTCTTTTTTGCAAAAAATAAAAAATAATCTCAGTAAATACGGGTGTTTTTTAATTTAACGTCAGTTTGTACTTTTGGTTTGAGTTGAAAGAAATAGGCTGTTGCTAGCTTTGGAAAAATAGATGTCAACTCAAAAAAACACCGTTTGGGTTTTCTAACTTTGGGTGTAGCGAAACTATGGCTAAGGTCGATTAAAAAAAAGCTCCTGTCTCGACAATTGCCAAGACAGGAGTTTTTGGATGATTTGTTGTTGAGTTATTTGCTCCAAAGTTTATCCGTAGTCGCTCCATGGCAGCTATTACAAGCACCAGTTTTTACGGAAGTGGACATGTATTGGGTGCCAGTGGGGCCCTGTACACTGGGAAATAATCCGTCACCAAAATTAATATCATCGGTGGAGTAGAAATTGCCTTTAGCATCCCCTTCAAAAGTGTATTTTAGCTGACCGCCACCATTGGCTTCGGTGTAAAGTTTAATCGTAGTATTTTTTAAAGTTGCGATGAGTGCAGTGTCATAGACCGTCCCGGCAACATTAAACCAGCCTTCGCCTTCGCCACCGGATTTGTGGCATTCCATGCAGTTTTGCCCCTTATTGTGGCTTTCATCTCCACCATACATGCTGATTTTTTTTTCATTTTTCCCTTCATCTTTTTCACAGGATTGGAAGATAAAAGTACTTAGCCCCAAAAGAAGCAGTAGTAGAATTTGTTTTTTCTGTAACATAAGTTCAATTTTTTTTTGTATAAACGAAAATAGACACCTAAAGTTGTAAGTGATTCGTTTAAACGGTTTGAGAAACCTTCCCAAGTCAAGGCGAGAAATACAAAAATACGAAGCGAGTAGGTTAAAACAGGGGTTTTTTAAACCTTCACTACCTGAATAGCTAGATGAAATTATGGATGAAAAAAAGAAATTTTGTAACTGTTTAGGTAGGATTTAGCAAAAAAGCTGGTTTCCCATCGTTAATCATTGTTTTCAATTCTTCAAAAACATTGTAGCCATGTT
>CAMZKG010000130.1 GCA_947311105.1 uncultured Saprospiraceae bacterium | reverse complement strand
TCCGCCACCCGGCTACTGACGTTCTCTTCCCTTCGAGCACATGCCGTGCTCGCCCCTACGGGATCGGTCGTTCATTCTGTTTGAGCTTCGGGAGCACAATATACTGGCCTGTATCGTTTTTGAATAGCAAATGATAGTCGCTGAGAAATTCTGTCTGTGGCAGTTATTTTTTACCGAACCATTGATAAACAATAGTTGCCAATTTTGCAGGTAGAATTTTTCAATTTACTACTATTTTGGCGCATATTTTTATACTTTCTTCACTGCTGGCTATTCTATTTCGATTAATTCATAATTTGTACTTCTTCCACCAGCATTTTCTTTTTTCATTATACCTTTTTCAATTAAATAATGAATATCACGAAGTGCTGTTTCTTGTGAGCATTTATTTGTTTCTGCCCATTTTGAAGTGGTTAATTTTCCTGTAAAACCGTCCAGTAATTTGCTATCTGGCATTCTTTCAATAATATTCTCACTATTATTTGCGGTGATTAGTGGTTTTATTCTCCGCATTCTTTGTTTTTTGGCTTACATAAAACTCATATCTATTGCGGAAGTTACTCTCAACTAATGATAACCACCTGAATATCAGCAACATATTCGTTAAAAACGTCTAATTATCGCTATATCAAGCTCTTTTTATCAATTTCAGACCCCATAACACTACCGCAAAACCACCACTTTTTGCCATTCCAAAGCCTGAAATTCATCATAGACCTGGACATAATAAACGCCTTCCGGCAAACCAGATACATCCACCGAATGTCCCAAGTCTCCTGCCAATACCACTTTACCATAAATATCAAAAATGGTCACTTTTACATCCCCGGCCAATTGGTGCTGAATAAACAATAAGTCTCTCACTGGATTGGGATACATTTGAACTCCAGCAGTACTTCCCTTTCGGGAAAAATACTCACTAATTACGTGTGAATACTCCGCTTTGCCATCATAATTGACTTGTTTCAAGCGATAATAATTAATCCCTTTGTAAGGCATTCTATCGGTAAAGTGATAAGCATGTAAATCTTGAGTCGTGCCATAGCCGTCTATCCAAGCGATATCTTCCCAATCACGTCCATTTTGGCTCTTCTCCACAAACTGCCCAGAGTTATTGATTTCTGATGAAGTCTCCCACTCTAAATAGACCTGTGAAGCTTCTTGGTGACTCGAAAAATAAGTTAATTCAATGGGCAAAGGTACGCAAGCGGTTTGCAAAGCAGTCAAATATTGGCATGTGGAGCCTTGTTTATTGTTGCCAACTACATAGCTAGTTGCTTGGTCGTTGACCAGAATATGACAAACGGCACTGCAATCCCCCAGCTCGGTATTATATGAAAGATACAAACTCCCATTGATACTAGTTACACTATCTAAACCCGTCAAATTTGTTAAGAGTGGGTTATTAGAAATATTTAAGGTGTTGCTGCCTACTGAAGTTAAGGACAGCAGATGAGAAATACTCGTCAAAGAAGGCTCCTGCCTAACGTTTAGAAAGCCACCAATCGTAGTTATATTCTCTAATCCGGAGAGATTTGATAAATTATTCCTTTTGATGGTCACATCGGAGCCTGTGCTTGTTATTCCATTCAGTGGGGTGATACTATCCATAACGGGGTTGTCCGTGATCTTTATTTGTCCCGTTATTGCCCCTGTAATAGTCCCTAGACCAAATAAATTCTCAAGGCTATCATTCAAACGAATGGTGATACTATTGGGAACGGTGGTTAACTTGCCTAAGCCACTAAAATTTTTCAGACGGTCATTTTCTATAACAAACAAATCAGTACCTATAGATGTAATATTATCCAATCCCACTAGAGAAGTTAGCTGTGAACAACTCCTAATGGTCAGACCACCTGTAATGGTCTTTAACTTGCTCAGACCTTGCAAAGAAGTTATATCGGCAGTATAAACACCATTCACCACGTCAGAGCTATCATTGATGACTAGGTCACCTGAAATCGTTGTGCAATTCGGGTACGCCGTCTGAAAGTCCGTGACACTTTGCTGTGAAAAAATCTCTACTCCACCACTCGGGCACTGGGAGAAAAGACTAACCCCACTAAATAGAAATAGAGGAAGGAAGATAATAGGTAAGAACTTGTAGAAACCTTTCATAGAATGAGTTTTATTGAATAATCCAATTAAAGTGTAGCACTTTAACATTGCCAAAAAAAGGAGCGCAAAAAATAAAAAGTGAGATGAATTTTACAAAGCGAATAATTCAGGTCATTATCTGCCTACATTATGTCACAAATTTAAGGGATTGTAAGATAAGAAGGAATAAAAATCTTAAAAATACCAAATAGCTGGTAGAAAACAGTTATAAAATTACTTGATTTAGCTCTTTCGTCAAGTCCTTAACTGCTTTGTCGATATTGGTTTTTGTTTTTAAAAGCTTCATCATCTCGTCACTTAGGTCATTTTTGGGTAGATGAGCTAGTTTTTTGCCAAGGTCTCTTTGAATTTTCTTGAGCCAAGCCAATTTTAGATTTTTGACTTCTCTGATGGTATCCTTTCGGAAATTCTCTTCGGGGACAGGCTGAGAGCGTAGGGGCATATCCTTTTTTTCAAGCCAATTGGGGCTCATTTCATATTTAGAGATGACCAATTCTTGGGCTATTTCCCGAAAGGAATCCGTCTCATGGGTCGAAAAAGTTTTATAGTTTACTGGTTTAGATTGCCCAACGCATTCTTGACAAAACAGCGCCATCGCCCTATAATCCTCCTGCTCAAAACCTTCAAAAGTCTCCCCTATTTCGGCAACGACGTATTCGGCAACGGTCATTTCTTCGGTCAATAACTTCTTGTCTCCATGCTGCACCAGTATCCGAATAATCTCTTTTTCTTTAAAATATGACGGTCTATCTTGTGTTTTTGGGGTCGGAGCAAACTCATCAGGTGCGGGCCCACCTTCATAGCCTTCTGGGGGCATTTCTTCGCCTTCCATAAAAGGTGGTGGCTCAGGTGGAAAAGAAGGATCCGATGACTTCGCCGACTTCGCATCCATCATCCGCTTTCTATCCTTTTCCCGCTGCTGGCGGTTATATTCTTTTTGGCGATTAAAGACTTGTGCCTTGACCACTTTATTGGTTTCACCAATTAAAATCCCTTCATCAATCTGCAATTTTTGCGCACATTCTTTGATGTACAAATTACGTTTCAAAGGATCAGGAATCTTACCAATGGAGCTGATGATGTCCTTTATCATGGCGGTCTTCTTCACGGGATCATCAGCATCTTTTTCCAGTAATTTTAGCTTAAAAAAGATAAAATCATCCGCATTTTCATCCATGAATGACCTAAAAACAGTGGCGCCCACCTTCTTGATAAAAGAATCTGGGTCTTCGCCTTCAGGCAACATCACTATTTTGACATTCAAGTCTTGCTCCAAAGCCAAATCCAGCCCCCGCAAAGCTGCATTCACCCCTGCCGAATCTCCGTCATAGATAATCTTTAGATTGGGTGTGTTCCGCTTGATAAGTTGCAATTGCTCGACCGTCAACGAAGTACCCGAAGAAGCGACTACATTTTCAATGCCATTTTGGTGCAAAGAGATGACATCGGTATAACCTTCGACCAACAGACATTCTTCTTGTTTGCGGATGGCTTTTTTGGCTTCATAAATGCCATAGACGATTTTACTTTTGATGTAAATCTCTGTCTCAGGCGAGTTGACATATTTCGGGGATTTTTTGTGATTGCCCATGATCCTTCCGGCAAAAGCGATGACCTTTCCGGAGACGCTTTTTATGGGAAACATCACTCTATTTCGGAAAAAATCCATGGGGTAATTCCTAGAAACCAATCCAAGTTTTTTTAAGGTATCTTCCTTAAACCCATGATTTAGAGCGGTTTGTAAAAAATTATCTTTGGCATCCGACGTATATCCTAACCCAAATTTATCAATGGTCGCTTCTGTAAATCCCCGTTCTTTGAAGTACTGCAAGGCTATTTTTCGACCTTCGTCCGTTTCTTTGAGCTGCTTGACAAAATAGTCTTGGGCAAAGCTATTGACGATGTAAAGGCTTTCTTCTTCTTTGTATTTTTGTTGTTGCTCATCCGAATAGACGGTTTTTTCTAGGGTGATTCCATATTTATTGGCCAACCATTCGATGGCTTCGATAAAGGTAAATTTTTCATGTTCTCTCAAGAATTTGACTGGGTCTCCGCCATTACCACAACCGAAGCACTTGTACATGTTCAAGTTGGGCGTCACCGTAAAAGAAGGGGTCTTCTCATTATGAAACGGGCAAAGCCCTTTGAGTCTGGGGCCAGATTTTTTGAGATTGACAAATTCTCCTACAACGTCTTCTATTTCTGCTGTTTCGAGTACTTGTTGTATGCTTTTCTTTGAAATGGACATTTAGAAAATTGGATTTTTACAAAGATAGGGATTTTAGTTGAGATTTTTGATGGGTTGAAAGTTGAGACGCTTGTCCTTCGGACTTTGCTGGTTGAGTCGTTCGCTTCGCTCTCTGGTTGAGTCGCTTGTCCTTCGGACTTTGCTGGTTGAGTCGTTCACTTCGTTCGCTGGTTGAGACTCTCGCTTTGCTCGCTAGTTGAATCACTCGCTTTGCTCGTTGGTTGAGACGCTTGCCCCTTGGGCTTTGCT
>CAMZKG010000129.1 GCA_947311105.1 uncultured Saprospiraceae bacterium | reverse complement strand
TGGCTCTACGGCGATACTCGCTGCGCTCTCTATTGAAGCCAATTCTTGAATTGGCTCTACGGCGATACTCGCTGCGCTCTCTATCGGATCCAATTCTTGAATTGGCTCTACGGCGATACTCGCTGCGCTCGTTTCTATATCTTGCAAATTAATTTGCAAGTCCACTCGTTTAGCATACCCGACTTACAGTGATGAGCTAATGTATGAAGTCACCCTGCCCCTGCAGCTTTAAGTACTGAAACTTAAATTACATTATCCCAATAAATTCAACAAGCCTTCTTTTGCTAAGGCTGGGTCAGCTTGTCCGCGAGTCTGCTTCATCACTTCCCCCATAAAAAAACCAATCAGTCCCTTTTTGCCATTTTGATAAGCTTTGACTTTATCTGGGTGCGCAGCAATAATACTAGAAATAATCTCTGTTAATTGCTCAGAATTATTTTCCCTTGTTGTCGAAAATTCCTTCACTAATTCTTTGGGAGATAGCTTGGGCTGTTCGAGCATTTTGGGTAGTAACTGCTTGATAGCCAGTGACTTGTTGATGGTTTTATGGTTAATTAATTCCAAAAAATGAGCCAGGTGTTCTTGCGAAATAGGGTAGTCTAAGATTTTTCCCGTAAGGGTCGGACGAATCTGATTAATTAATAAATTTGCGAAAGCAATGGCTTGCCCATACGATGAGACAAAAGCTTCAAAGTATTCTGCAATGTCTAAGTCTTGCGCCAAAAGGATCGAATCTTTTTGCGAAAGCCCATAAGATAAAAAGGCTTGTTCATAGACCCAAGGCATTTGCGGAAGCGATGCTTTTAGTTCGTTTATTTTGCTTTTACTAACTACCATGGGCGGAATATCGGGCTCAGGAAAATACCGATAGTCATGCGCATCTTCTTTGGTGCGAATGGGCGTCGTCTGACCTGTCGAAGGGTTAAAATTTAAAGTTTGTTGATGGATGGTTTTGCCTTCTAGTGTTAAAGCTATTTGGCGATTTACTTCATATTCGATGGCCTTTTTGGCAAAGCGCATGGAGTTCAGGTTTTTGACTTCGCAGCGATTGCCTAAAGTGGTGCTTCCCGTTGGGCGGATAGAAATATTACAATCACACCGCATGGAGCCTTGTTCCATATTGCCATCCGAGATGTCTAAGTATCGAACCAATTGGCGCACCGCAGACATCAAGGCATCCACTTCTTCACCCGAGCGCAAATCGGGTTCGGTTACGATTTCTAATAAAGGGGTGCCTGCTCGATTAAGGTCGATAAGCGAGTGCCCCTGTAGCTTGTCATGAATCGACTTGCCTGCATCTTCTTCCATGTGGATATGATGAATTTGGATGAGCTTGGTGTGGTTGCCGATTCGGATAGGAATTTGACCGCCGATACAAATAGGTGTTTGGTCTTGAGTGATTTGGTAGCCTTTCGGCAAATCTGCATAAAAGTAATTTTTTCGGTCGAAGGTGCTGGTGCTATTTATCTGACAATCAATGGCTAAGCCTAGTTTGATGGCCGAAAAAACCTGCTCTTTGTTGGGGTAGGGCAATGTGCCAGGATGTGCCAGCGAGACCGGGCCTACTTGCGAATTTGGCGCAAGCCCAAAGATATTTGTATCACGACAAAAGGCTTTACTCTTAGTGTTGAGTTGGACATGTATTTCAAGCCCGATGACTGTTTCAAAAGTTGTTTTCATGATCGGATATTAAAAAAGTGCTGCCGAAATTATAGAGAAGAATACAGTAAAAATGATAAACAAAACAAGATTAAACAAGAGATACGCATTCCATTTAACGAATGTTTTGAAGCCGCCTTGCCCATAATAGTTTTTGAGACTAAAGAAGGAGTAGAGTATCAGCAAAAGCCATAGAATAACGATGCTTATATTGGCTACAGCACCTAGTAGATAACTGGCTAGGATGGCCGTTGAAAAAAATAAAAATAACATCCCGAATAGATAAAGCAAATATAGGACATGTTCTGCATAGTAGTTTTTCGATCGACCAAATAGTAGCCAAAGCCAAAGCGCTGAGAAGGGGGCTACGGCAAAAAACAACCAAATAAAGTGGTCAAGCATATACTTGAAAATATCCCCAAAGCCTTTGTCTATTCGTTTGGTTCGATTGATGATGAATTTGTCGGCCCAACCAGTGATCGAATATTTGTGGAATAGAGAGTCTGGGGATAAGTCATTAAAATCTGAATATAATATGGTTTTGAGTGTGTCTGATGGCGGTAGGAGCTTGGCAGTGTCTGAGATAAAATGGATTTTAGAGCCAAATAGAGAATAAATATAAAAATCCTTGTTCTTGATTTCTCCTTTTAGAGAGTCAATTGTATGTTGATTGATGGTTACTTTTGTGGAGTCATTAAGGTTTAGCTTGATGACTGAATTAGCGAAGTTGTTGGAGTCTGCGCCGAAGCTAAAATTAAGAAGCAAAGCAAAAAGCACCCAAGAATAAAAGAAAAATCTAAGTGGGTGTAGATAGGTTTTTCTTTTGCCTTTGCCAAATTCGGTCGCCAATTTGCCGGGGATTATGGCGGCTTTTATCGTTCTAAAGAATTGATTATCAAGGTTAAACAAGATACTAAAGAGCTCCCCAAAAATAGTCCCAAGGTTGAGTTTGGTTGGTTTGTTCTTCTGTCCACAATTGGGACAGTACAGCCCGTTTTTAGGGTCAGATCCACAATTGGGGCAGGTGGGTATTTGGTGAGTATCAGTCATTTGGCAGATAATTACCGAAAGGTACAAAAAAAACTGATAATTGGCAAAGGATAATCAACTGTAGCAACAAAAAAAGTCGTGGATAAAAAGAAAGCCTTTACTGCGGAGCAGTAAAGGCTTTCTTTTATAGATTATACTCTTTTTTTTAGTCGTAGGTCTAATCAAAGGATTGATTAGTAGCAGAAGAAGCATTTACTAAGTGCTGATATTCCATTGGAGTCAATCCGTCTAAGATGAAGTCAATAGGATTAACGGCCTTGCCATTGAATCGCACTTCGTAGTGAAGGTGTTCGCCTGTAGAAGTTCCTGTATTACCGACTCTGCCGATGATTTGTCCTTTAGTTACTTTTTGTCCTTTTTTGACGTTTATTTTACTCATGTGACCGTACAGGGTCTCGTATCCATAGCCGTGGTTAATGACTACATGTTTGCCGTAGCCGGATTTCTTTTTGATGACTTTAACTACTACGCCATCACCAGTACTTTGGATGGGCGTCCCTGTTTTGGCAGGAAAGTCAATGCCCTTGTGCATTCTCATGACCTTGTGTATGGGGTGTCTTCTGCGCCCAAAACCACTTAGGTTTTTGATGCTGCGCTTAATTTTATCTTCTCTGACGGGTTTGATAGAAGGAATAGAAGCCAATCTGTCTTCTTTTTCGATGGCTAATTTTTGGATGGTGTCTAAGGATTTAGACTCTAGCGCTATTTGTCGGGCAAGTTTGCGGACTTTTTCTTCACTTTTTTTGATTAGAAGCCCGGTATTGTTGTAATCCAGCACATCACTGTAGTGGTCGCTACCACCGATACCCCCGTTCCATACGTTTTCGTCCATCGGTTCAATACCAAAAATAACACGGTGAATGGATGCATCTCTTTCGTGCATGTTATTCAGAGCATCTTCCATCAAGGCCATTTTGTCGGAAAGAAGGTTGTATTTGTACTCCATTTGCGCAAGCTCTCTAGCCTGTGCCTGCTGGTGCGGATTCGGAAAGAATTGGAAAAAGGCATATGAAAACAAAATGCCTGAAACAATCATTGCAGATAAAAAGCCAAATACCTTGAATAATTTTTTACTCAAAGGCACTTCATGCTTCTCATACTGTAGTGTCTGTTTGTTATAAAAGTACTTCTCTTTTCCCATTTTTATGGATTAGTGAAAAAATAACTTCCTGCTGGAATAGTAGTGAATGTGTAGTTTCCCTCCAGCAGCTCCTCCCTGAAGCATCCACAAAGGTAACGTGCAAAAGCAATTTTCCAAAATTTTTGAGCAAAAAATCACTCAATTTACCTTTTTATTACAAAAGATATATGATGAAAATTCAAAAAGTATGCCAACTTTTTAATATAACTTGTTGGTAATGTATCGGTTACCCTAAAATAGGCTTCAAAAGGGCTATATTAAAATAAATGCTAAAATATAACTCGTTATGCTCTTGTTATGTAGATTTTTGTGCTTCCATAGGTATTTTGGCGATTTTTAAGCATCAATGGTTCGGTAAAAAAACAATACTCCGACGTAGCCTGCCACGCCTCCAACTTCTTCCTTGATTAAGGCAAAATTTGAAGGTGCTTGATATTTAGAAGCTCTGTTGTAGCGG
>CAMZKG010000128.1 GCA_947311105.1 uncultured Saprospiraceae bacterium | reverse complement strand
GTTGTTTTTCGGGGTCTTTGGGGCGCTCCTTCGTCGCTTTTGGTCTTTGGTGCTGCCGCAGCGGCTTACTCCGTTGTTGTTGGGGCGCTTTCGATGGTCTTTTGGTTTGGCGGTTGTTTTTTAGTGCTGCCGTGCCGTGTATGCCGGAGATGCATGTCGCTGCGGTAGCACCAAAGACCAACAGCGAGTGCAACGAGCGCACCAAAGACCAACAGCGAGTGCAACGAGCGCACCAAAGACCAACAGAGAGTGCACTAAAGACTAACCCCCTTCAAGACTTCCACAACATAAAAGGCAAAAGCAAGCAATAACAATAAACCTTCCCATCGAGTAATCCGCTTACTGATAGAGATAATGCCCAATAAGACGGTTAATGCGACCATGAAAGGCATGCTGAATTTCATAATTTCATGATTGATTTCAATAGGGCCAAAAAGCCTTGGAATACCCAGCACGGCAAAGGTATTGAATATGTTAGAGCCTAGGACATTACCCACTGCCATGGATGCATTACCTTGACGTGCGGCAGCGAGACTAACTACAATTTCCGGAAGGGAAGTACCAAAAGCAACCACGGTCAATCCGATTAGATGAGTACTTACATTCATTTTTTCTGCAAAGAATACCACCGCTTCAATGGTATAAACCGCACCAAAATACACCATAACCACCCCAATTAACAACATCAAATAATCCTTTCCTATCGCCTTAGGCCTTTTGTCCTTATCCACTTTATCATCATCATCTTTGAGTGTGTAGAGCAAGAAAATAACCACACCCGCAATTAAAATTATCGCTTCAAAAATACTAATATGAAAATCTGCCAATACAAAATACATCAACATGGCCGAAAAAACCAACATGGGTATATCATTGGTCATGATGTCTTTCTCAATCTTGACATTCCCTGAAACAATAGCCACCAAAGCCAAGGCGGCGGCTATATTAAAGACATTGGAGCCTATCACATTACCGACTATCATCTCCGATGCTCCAGCATATACCGCCGCAATAGAAGAAGCCAACTCGGGCAAAGATGTCCCAAAACCCACAATGGTCGCCCCAATTACAAAAGGGGAAATACCAAAAGACAGCCCTATTTTTTCGGCAGACTCGACAAAAAAGTCGGCTCCTTTAAGCAAAGCAGCAAGACTTACCACAAAAATTGCCACGTTTATAAGTATATCCATTGATGCCAAATTTATTAAAAAATAGACTGCAAAGGTACGGCTATCTAACAAATTTCCTAATTTTTGGCATACCAACCAATATACTTTCGTTTATTTAGACTTAAAACTAAGACTTTTCTTAGCTTTGCGTCCTTATTCATACACAAGATGAGTCCAACTAAACAAATCGGCCAAGCCCAAAAGGAAATGTCCATCCTAGATCACCTAGATGAGTTGCGCAAGCACCTTTTCAAGTCGCTTATTGCTGTTTTTTCGGTGGCTGTGGTATTGTTTATTTTTAAGGATTTTGTATTTGATAACTTAATCCTAGGACCCAAATCCAAAGATTTCATTACCTATCGGCTCTTTTGCAATCTTTCGGACTCCTTGTGCTTTAGACCGCCTGAATTCAACTTAATCACCCGCGAACTCGGAGAAACCTTTGTGACCCACATGAAAGTTGCCTTTTATTTGGGCTTGGTCATCGCATTTCCCTATGTTTTTTATCAATTTTGGTTGTTTTTGAAGCCTGGCTTATACCCCAATGAACAAAAAGCGGCAAGTGGAATTGTGACTATTTGTTCACTTTTATTTATTTTGGGGATATTGTTTGGATATTACATCATAGCGCCTTTTGCGGTTACTTTTTTGATAGGCTACACCATCAACGGTGTGACAAACTCCCCCACCCTAACATCGTATGTGAGCTATTTGATTATGTTTACCATTCCGACGGGTGTTGTATTTGAGCTCCCCATCATCATCTACTTTTTGTCAAAGATTGGCTTAGTCACTCCTGAAGCTATGAAAAAATATCGCAAGCATGCTGTTGTGTTGATATTGTTTGTTGCGGCTATTATTACGCCTCCCGACCCGATGACCATGTTTATGATTGCGACTCCATTGTATGGGTTGTACGAAATCAGTATTTTTATTTCAGCACGAGTAGAGAAGAAGCTAAAAAAAGCAGAAGCCAATGCCTAAGACCCAACCTGTCAGTCAATCCATTCAGATATCGTCCAATTTCACGCTTTTCTTCAAAATAGCTTTCCCTATTTTTTGGGTCGTTTTTTTTGGTGCTTTTACTTTGGCGGCATTGACGACGGAGATGCATACTGCTTTTCCGATTTCCAAGCCCACCTTCCAGTTATTAGCTATTTTATTCTTTATTTCGGGTTTTTTACTTATTTATTTTACGCTTTGGCAATTAAAGCGAGTGGAGTTTTTTCCTGAATCATTTTATGTAACCAATTACTTTAAGCATTATCGCTATGGTTATGATATGATTGAGTCAATATCCTATACCAACCTAATCATCTTTCGGATTATGGTGATTAAGCTTACGCAAAAAGGGCATTTTGGCCGTAAAATACCATTGATTATTTCTCGTAAGAGACATCAACTCTTCCGAGAAATATTTCCTAAAATGTCAGCGTCTATTGGGTTGAAGTAGAGCCAATTCAAGAATTGGATCTACGGCGATGCTTGCTGCCCAGTGATAAGTCTCCCTGTCTCAGCGATAAGCTAAGTACCGAAACTTAAATTAATCATTAATAATAACAATCTTAGTCACCGCCGCATCCACAGACAATCCCGGCTCTGAAGTACTAAAAACTAAGTAAACCCCTGACTGTACTTTTTGGTGGTTATAATCTCGACCATCCCAAATAGCTTGTCCCCCCAAGGCTTGAGTTTCGTAAACCAAACGACCTTCGACATCGGTTATTTTGATATTCGCATTTTGCGCAAGCCCCGTAATCGCAATCGGCCCAGTATATCCTGGTTTGACAGGATTTGGGTAGGCATAAACATCATTTTTATGAACAAAACCGCCTTCTTTGGCATCACTTCGATAGCTGACTAAACCAAATGAAGTGCCCATATAGACAGTTCCTGTTTTTTCGTCAACGGATAAACTTTGAATATCATTGTTAGGTAAGGGGCTATTCTCAATGTTATAAGTTGCAACCACTTCTTCGCCTGATGGAGATAAAACAAATACGCCATTGGTCGTCCCAAACCATTTTCGATTGGCAGCATCGACCATCACGGTATTCACTTTTTCATCATCCAACAAATAAGCGTTAAACCCATCCAAAGAAGCAATCCGTCTAGAGCCCTTACAAAAGTCTCCAAAAACATCACTTCCACACTCAAAAACGACCACTCCTTTGTCCGTAGCTACCCAAATACTACCGTCATTATCAATCGCCATATCATTGATGGTGTTGACTTGAAGTTCACTGTTGGTTTGTGTAAATAACTTGTACTTGTCGTCACTAGTATCATTTAAGCTAGCTCCAGTATTAAACACGAGTAAACCTCTAGAGACGATGATGATCCATTTATTGTTATAATCATCAATGACCATGCGGTTAGTAGCCACATTAGAAGCTCCCAAGTTAAAACTTTGCCAGCTACCATCAGGCTTAAGGACAGCCAAGGGGTTACTTGCGTAATAGTTGGTTGCCCAAAGATTTTGGTCAGAGTCAAAAGCAAGGTCTATGACGCTAATCCGAGTATCATACCCTGGCTCTGGACGCAATGAAGAGTTGGTTTTGTTAAAAACTTTGATGTGGTCTCCTTTTTTTTCGATGATGCCCCCACCAAAGGAAGCGATATATTTCTTCTTTGTTGTCGGGTTTATTTCGATGTCCATAAAATTATAGTCTGCCAAAGAGTCTTTAAGGACTGGATAATTGACACGATTAACAAAATCCCATTGACCGTTTTCTAAATCTTGAAAAAACAAACCGTCAACAATAACATCGCCTGGAAAGGACTTGGTAGGAGACCAAGTACCCGCCGTCACATAGAGCGTATCATCAACTACTTTGGTTTCAAAAGCGCGATGTGAAAAGGGAGCATTTACAGTAAAAACGTCTTCGTGCCCTCCATTCAAGCTTATCTTTCTGTATGGATACCACTGATCCCCTACCCAAATATCATCACCATCTTGAATGGCATCTATGGGACGATAAGTATCTGGCTTTTTTATTGCTTTTATATTTCCGGAAGGAGACACATAAATCACCTGCCCATCACAATCATCCCATTGCCCAGGGCCATCACAAAAGAACGTAACTAATAAGCCTTCATCTTCCTGAGTGAGCTTGGTGATGTGTTGATTTTGCCCATAAAAAATTGTATCAACTACCTGATTATCAATCTTATACGATAAAAGTTTATTATTAGCACCAAAATATAAAGAGCCATTTAAGGAGCCGATAAGATTGGCAGAAAAACTAGGCAAGCCATCTAATTTAGTCCAAAACAAAAAGTCTTGAATATTAGGAGCATCCTTGGCAATATGATAAATCCCGTCCGTCACGGACGCATACAATTCGTCTTCTAATATGGTCACACCTTTTACGGGCTTCTCGGTGAAAGTCGAAAAATCTACTTCCCAAGTCGAAGTATTAAGCCCCACAATGCCAAAACCACAACTCAGATAAGCGATATTGCCATCAAAAAAGACATCGTAGATAAATTTGTCCCCAACAATCTCTTTGTTTTTGATGATAGGCAAGTTGATTGTTTTTCCGTCTTGCAAAATATCAATTTGGCTATTTTGGTAGATAACAAATAGGCTTTTAGAGACTTTGTCATATTTTATCAATCGGATGTCCGTTTCCGAAAGGGCTGAGACTAAATCGTAAAAAGCCAAACTCCCATCGGTTTTATCTCTAGAAACAATGGAAAATTTTGATGCAAAAAACACTTTATCAGCACTATGAGTTACCGACTTTACTTCGTTATAAGGCAATAATAACTTCCACTCTCCGATAGACATATCGGTAGCTTTTTGGGCAAACATCGCCACAGACCCAACCATGGCAACAAGAAAAAATATAGATTTGAGCATATTGTTTGTTTTTCGACACCAAAGAAACTAATAATTCTTTGGAATGGTATAAACTTTTAGCATATTAACAACTTTAGCTTGGTACTTAGGTTTAACGGGTGTTGCGGGATTAGCGGTTTAGCGGGATTAGCGGTGGCATTTGGTTAGCATATTTTTTTGCGCAAGCCCTTGAAACAAATAAAGTAATCAACTATCTTTGTTAAACTAAATAATTGATGTTACGTTTTGTTGTATCCTAAAAGTAACAGAAAAATAATTTTAAATGCCGATTAAGCCGGAAATAGAAGAAGAAGTAAGGGTTGACCTTTTAGAAGATGAAGAAACTTCAAAAGGTACTCCATCAGAATTAGTGGTCTATAATGATGACCATAATACATTTGATTGGGTGATTGAATGTTTTGAAGACGTACTGGGGCATAGCTCAACACAGGCCGAACAATTGGCTTTGTTGATTCATTTTAAGGGCAAAGCCATCGTAAAATCAGGTCACAAAGAAGATTTGAAACCCAAAAAGGATGCGCTCGTAGATAAAGGACTTTCTGCGGTTATTGAGACGGTATAACCATTTAAATGTTATCAGCCGCAGAAAAGGCGGTACAAATTTCCATATTAACACCTTGAAAACAAATGACTTAGGATGGCGATAGTATGGCTTCCAGAAGACGAGATTTCTTTTCCACACCCAAATGGCGCACATAATACAGACGGTATTGTGGCTGTGGGTGGAGATTTGAGTGTTGATCGACTGATGCTTGCCTATCGTTGGGGTATTTTTCCTTGGTACAATGAAGATGAGCCCCCGATATGGTGGTCACCTGACCCTAGGTGCGTACTATTCCCTAAGGATATCAAGGTACACAAAAGCATGCGCTCCTATTTCAACCAACAAAAATATCAAGTGACGTATGACACTCAATTTGAGCAAGTTATGCGTGAATGCAAACAAAAAGTGCGCAAAGGACAAGAAGGTGAAACTTGGATAACTCAGGATTTTATTGACGCCTATGTTCGTTTGCACAAAATGGGTGTGGCTCATTCGGTAGAAGTATGGGATGGGGATGAGTTAGTAGGCGGGTTATATGGCGTCTCTTTGGGCAAGGTATTTTTTGGGGAGTCCATGTTTGCCAAAAAACCGAATGCGTCTAAGTTTGGGTTTATCACATTAGTCCGAGAGCTAGACAAGCTAGGTTTTTGGCTCATTGACGCACAAGTCGTTTCCCAACATATGCTGACCCTAGGTGCAACAACTATCCCACGCAGTACGTTTTTAGAATACATGCGTAAAAATAACGCAGAAAAAACCTATCAAGGAGATTGGAATTTACTCATCAATAACATCAGCAAGGAAATCACCTAACTCCTTTCTACCAAAAAAGAACTACTATGAAATATCAACTAAAAACCTATCTTTTCCTTAGTCTTTTAGTGTTGGTTTTGGGGAGTTCATTTTTGATTTATGGGGAAGTTTTTCCGCAAGGAGAATTCAGGTCTCCCATCAAATATAAAATTGCCCTTTCGGGAACTTATGGCGAATTGCGCCCCAATCACTTCCACGCAGGCATTGACATTAAGTCTCCCAATGGACGCTCTGGCGCAGAAATCGTTGCCGCAGCAGACGGCTATGTGACCCGCATCAAGGTACGAACTGGTGGCTATGGCAATGCGATTTATATGAATCACCCCAATGGATACACTACGGTCTATGGACATTTAAGCAAATTTGGACCAGCCATCGCCAAGTATGTAAAAAAGAAGCAATACCAAAAGGAATCTTTCTCTGTGGACTTGCATCCACCGTCTGACTTATTTCGCTTTCGCAAAGGAGAAGTGATAGGATATATGGGTAATACGGGCACATCTTCAGGGCCGCACTTACACTTTGAAATCAGAGATCGGCGTACCGAAGAGCCCTTAAATGCATTGCGTTTTGGGCTTCCGCTAAAAGACAATATCGCTCCCAAATTGCACAAATTAAAAACCTATCTCCTTGATGATCAGCTATTTGCATTCAAAGAAAAAGAGATAAAACTAAAGAAAAGGGGCAATAAATACCACCTTGCTACTGGAGACACGTTGGTCGTCGGCTCTGAGCAGTTGGGGCTTGCGCTAAAAGCATTTGACCACATGGAAGGCTCTTCGAGTTGGAATGGTATCTATGCTATTTCGATGAAAGTAGATGGTGTCCCTACTTATTCGTTCCAATTAGACCGCTTTTCTTTTTCCGATACACGAATGGTGAATGCCCACTTAGACTACGAAGATAAAGTAACTAAAAACAGTACTTACCATCGGCTTTATTCACTACCTGGTAACCGACTAAAGATTTATAACCAAAAAGGCGGCGTTCTACGCTTCTACGATCGTTCTGTTCACAAAGTAGAGATACAAGTAGCGGATGCTCCTGGCAACAAGTCTAATCTTATCTTTTGGGTCAAAAAAGGCACACTTGTCCCCCAGCCCGAAAAAAGCTTTAACTATCTATTTGATTACGACCAAGCCAACGATATTGATTTTGGCGGGCTCACCTGTCATTTTCCTACTCGTACTTTTTATGAGAATATCTATTTCAAGATGGATATGACGCACAAGGATGACGACAAAATATTTGGTCCTATATATAAGCTGCACGAGCTCACCACTCCTGTCCAACGCTATTTTAAGATTTCTATCCCAGCCGACATGCTTACGGCAGAGCAAAGAGCTAAAGCGTTTATTGCCCATAAAGACAAAAAAGGTCGCTGGCAAAATGCAGGTGGCAAATGGCAATTTAATAAGATGGAAGGGCGAGTACGTTCCCTAGGTGAATATGCCATCATGATTGATGACACGCCACCAACCATCACTCCAAAGCGTTTTTCTAACAACATGAGCAAGTACAAAACCATGTCTTTCAAAGTAAAAGACAAAATCTCCACCACAGGAACCGCCAAATCTCTTCGTTATCGAGCGACCGTGGATGGACAATGGATTTTGATGGAATATCGTGGCTCTACCCTGACTTATACATTTGACCATCATGTCCCAAAAGGTCAGCATACCCTAAGGATTGTTGCTACGGATGGCTTGGGCAATGAAACGGTATTTGAGCGAAATTTTATTCGGTAAAGAGTTGAGTCGCTTCGCTGGTTGAGACGCTTGTCCTTCGGACTTTGCTGGTTGAGAAGTTGAAGCTACCGCCCAAGACGTTCAATTCATGCCTTCCCAATATCCGTTTGGCAAATTTGACCCTTCCAGAAGAGATTTGGGGGATTAGGGCGCTTCGCTTTTAGGGTATTGGGTGAGTAAGTTTTTACGAGCGTTTGGGTAACCTGAAATGAACAAGGACGCTAGCAAAAATAATTTTGTCCTTTACTCTCCTTTTTTAAGGGAGATTTAGCGGGTTTTCAGGAAAAAGCCAAAATTGTTTTTGCGGAAACCGCAGTAAGTGACTGATAATGAATTCATTATCTTCTCCCTGAGACGCAAAATATTTAAAGACCTTTTTTATTTGCCCCCCCAAAAATCCCCCTTGATAAAGGGGACTTTATGGCTTTTAAATATTTTGCTTAGCACATTAGTAATCCTAAAAAATGAACAAGGACGTAAGCAAAATTTACTATTTGCCATAGCGTTCCCGCTTGTAAGGAGAATAAGAAGGGTTAATAAATGCGATAAATAGGAAATTTTGCGACATCTTGGAAGCATATAGCCCCAACAAAAAAAAGCAACCTTTTCAGGTTGCTTTAGTGTGATCCCGCTGGGGCTCGAACCCAGGACCCCTTGATTAAAAGTCAAGTGCTCTACCAACTGAGCTACGGAATCATTGCTAAGAAAACAAGGAACAACTTTGTGTATTACTTCCTAAGCGGATGCAAAGATAGGATTATTTTTTAAATAAAATTGTCTTTTTCACTTTTTTTCAAAAAAAAATAAAAAAATTATTTTCTCTTGAATTTTGCTTCCACTGCTTCAAGCTTTACTCCGATAAAATCTTCGAGCTTCATCTTCGCAATAGTCATCATTTTATTGGCTTTAATCCGGCTCTCGACCGCATTATTTAGCGCAAGCGAAGACTCCAATACATCCTTAAACCCTACCCTTTTGTCGCCAGACTGATAAAGTTGATTAATCAAGTCATAGCTTGACTTCATGTCCGATTCGGATTTGTAGCGCAATTTTAAGATTTCTATGGTCGTCAAATACTCTTGGTACATCTGAATAATCTGTCCACGAATGTCTTTTTTAGCCTGCTGGGTAAGAGATTCTGCCATAATCACCTTGCGCTGTGCTATTTTCTTTTTATTAGGCGTATCGAAGATAGCCCCCAAATTAAACACTGCACTAAAATTATACTTTGGATAAAAGAGATTCCCCGCCGCCTTAGGGTTCACTTCCTTTATTCCTGATGGTTGTTTGATAGAATCACTAGCAAAACTAAACTCATTGGCATTTATCCTAAGACCAATATCTCTCCACCAGCCCCTTTTGGCTATCTTCACTTTTTCTTTGGCAATGACTTCTTCTTGAAAATAATTATCATTTGCGGGATTATTTAGCCAAGCCAAATTAGCCATATAACTCATTAGCCCTGCTTCTTGTACTGCTAATGGGTATTCAACGTCATCTTGAGCTTGCGCAAAAAAGACCAACATGACCATCCACGCCATTAAAAAGTATCTAAATCTGTTCATAACTTTATTTTTTTTAGTTGTCACAATAAGAACTGGGTTCTTTTATTTTTTTGGCGTAAGCCTATACAGCGTAAGCCGCTTCCGCAAAATACTAAAAAGCTACTCAATTTTTGTGGTATTTCACATAATGCTCATCAAAATCCTTTAGTCGCACTCCTATCGCCAAAAGTATGTTAAAAAACAAACTTGTAGGCAAAATCACGATGGATTCCTGCGGAAAATTCGATATTATCAAAATAAAGAAGACCAAATTAATCCCTAAATAAAAGGATTTGATCTTGGGATCCTTCACCAAAAAGTAATATTTTAACATAAAATACATCGAAACCGCCAAAAACAGCATGTAAATAAACAGTCCAACATAGCCTAATTCAGCGGCGATTCGAATAAATCCACTATCATGCGCAAAATCTGCCATCCATGAATCCTTATTAAATCTCTTGCCCCATTCTCCGATACTAGCTAGTCCCCAACCAAAAGGGTTTTCTCGCAAAAATGGCTGTACAAACTCCTGGTGCTCTAACCGAATTTGGACTGATGCGTCATTGGTCGAAAAAGATGATTGCATCCGATAAATCACCCCACTTCCCGTTGACTTTAACATAAATACCGTCCCCAATATAAAGAAGGCAAAAACACCGATCAAGGTATTTTTATTGACTCGCAAAATCAAGTAATAAATCGCGCCTATCGGGATTAGTGCCACAGGAGTTCTCGAGCCACCATAAGCATTCGCCAGCATCATCACCGCTATAGCAACCCCACCCAAAACCTTCTTCCTTTTGGAAAAAGGCCCTGTCATCAAAGCTACAATAAAGAACGTGATATAAACAAAAATGATTCCCATCGTCGTCGGATCCGAAAACACCGAAAACACGCGCAGACGCCCCCATTGATATATCAACATAAATCGTAACGGATCAGCATGCAACCATGCCATCTCGGCGGAGCTAAAACCTATCCATTCTTGCTTCAACCCATACAAGCCTGCCAATGCTACTAGCCCAAGTATCACCTTCACAAAGTACTTAGCATCATCAAAATCCTTTACGGCATAAGCCATCACAAAATAGATAAAGGTGATACCTGCCATCGGGCGTACCGCATATAACCAACCAAGCCTAGTGGCCGCCACAGGGTTCAATACCGCAACTATATTATAAAGCATCCAAACCGTAATAAACACCGTTATCGGATGATGAAAGGGCTTAAAATTTCGTTCTTTAATGAGCCGAAGCATCAGACTTATCCCTAGCAATAACAAAATACCATCATTTAAGATACCTACAGGCGCAGAAACAAACTTGGTGATTTCGTCGGTAAAAAAGCCGATAACAATAATTACCGTAATCCCAAACTTAAAATCCCCCACAATACCCGTAAGCACAGGCAGCGCCATCAACGCCGCTAAAATGACAATCCCAAACTTCACCCCATACATCGTAACCACGTAGGCCATCACCGCACTGGCTAACATCAAAAGCAGATAACCCACTGGGTTATTCAGTTTTTCACTAAAAACAGCTCTCCTTAGAAAGCTAGTTTTGACTCTATTTGATATGGTCTTCGCCATCTATTAAAAAAAGTAAATTTTTAAAGCAAATGCTATTAATGCCAATACAACCGCTGCAAAAGCCACCAAAAATTGGGCTTTTTCTTTCGTAGGTAAAGTGTCTATCCCGCCATAATCTTGTTCGTGATCTCTTTCGTCATTCATATAACCGCTTTTTTTCTGTTCAACATTCCCATTAGCAGATTCGGCAAATCTTTATAAAACTCAAAAGTATATTTGAAGATACTCAAAAAATGAACGCCCACCCGCTTGCGCAAATACATCTGTTGAAAAAACAACATAATTAAATAACTGGCCAACACCGCATAAGCCGCACCAATCACATCAAATTGCTTTATCAAGATATAATTCAACACCAAATTTAACAATCCACCCGACAAGGTATATAAAAAATTAATTTTTGGCAAGCCTATCGAGTCCAAAATAGTCCCAAATTGAACCGCAAAGGGAGTAATTAACGCAAATAAAACCGTTATTCTCAAGATATTGACGGTTTCAAAATAGGCTTCTCCTGCCAAGATACCAATCACAAATTTTGGAAAAATCAATACAAACAAGGCAAATGGAATTAATATGGCTACAATAATACCTACCACTTTTTCATACAGAACCTTCACGCCTGCCATACCGTCACGCTCCAAAGCCCTTGCAGATTGTGGAAATACAACTCCCGCAGCAGCCATTCCTGGTGCTTCAATCATCAATGAAATCTTATTGGCAACATCAAACAAGGCGGAAGCTGCAGGTGTCATCAAATTACCTAACAACAAAACCGAAGACTGTTTGTGGATAGAAGTGGCAACATTGGAGCCAAAAACATATCGCCCAAACCCTATCAATTTACGTACCCACGCTTTGTCTAAGCTTCCAGACCAATAAAAATACTTTTTGGCAAAAATAATGGAGACCAAAGTCCCAAAAAAAGCGGCAACTAGCTGCATTTTGACCAAATCAACTAATACCACTTCATCTCCCCTAACAAAATGATACAAATTATAACCAAAAAACAATCCGTAGCGCACAAAGGAACTCAAGAATATACCCCTAAAATCTAGGTTTGCCTGCTGTATATAATTAGCCGTAAAAAATGGAATTAAAATAATCGTCGTAAAAATATAAAACCACAATAAAGACTTCAACTGCGGTGCGTGAAGTACACTTTCTAAAAAGCCAGCACCAAAAAAAAGAAATAAGCCAATGATAATCGTAAAACCTACATTTATAGAAAATGAAGCCCTAATAATCCGCCCATGTTTTTCTTTGGACTCCGTAGATAAAAATCTAAGCAAAGCATTTTGTAAAAGACCAGCCCTAGGCACTTCGATAAATGTAGCCGTAATAACCATAAAAACAATCCATACTCCTACGGTAGGCTTATCCAAAATCCGAAACAGAATCATCATGGATCCCATCCCAAATCCTAATTTTGAAACAAGGTCCAACATAGAAAGTGCACCCGATTTCAACCAAAAAGATTTAGACGGTGAGTCTGTTTTCATATACTTTATTTTTTGATACCGAAGCTATACACAATCGATATGATTCTTGTATAAACTAGTCAGCACTTTTGGCATCCACTCCATTGAGTATAGAACCTAAATGCTCATCGCCTAAGGACTTGAGATATGCGATGGCTTCCTTATCTTTGGCATCAAGGCTCGCATTAGAAGCAAAGACACTCACTACCTTGTCCGCATACTGCCGCAACTCTTTTGTATCTGAATATTGAGACAATGCCGCTCCTTCTATAAAGACCACATCATACAATTCGATTAACTCCTCTAAAAAACCACTAAAATCTTTGCCTGCCAATACTTCCATTGGAGTGCCTGGACGCCCCAAATTGCTAATCAAATCATACTGAGACACATGACCACCAGCCACCGCAGTATCTTCTCGGACTTCAAAGACATTTCCTAGTTGGTATTCAGAAATTAATTTCTTTAAGATGATACCAAAACTCATTGTCCCTTTCGGTAAATGCTTGGAGAGTGAATTGTTTCTGAAGTTGGTATCGATGACCAACACTTTTTTGCCATTGGCGGCTAAAGACTCTACTAAATAGCTGATAACAAAGGTCTTACCGTCACCACCCTTCATGCTTGTAAACAAATAAACATCTTCATTAGCATCTATCAACTGATAACGTATGGAGCGCAATCCCTCCTTGAAGGGTTCAAGGTCAGCGCTATCTTCCTGAAATAAGCGTCCTGGAATTAGCCCTTTTTTGACGTAAGGCAAAGCACCCACCAAAGGCAACTTCACCAATTGTTTGAATTGATTTTTATTACTCAACTTACTATCAAAAAAGGATAAGAGAAAAATAAGCATCGTCGCTAACGCACCGCCACCGACCCCAGCAAAGGCTGCAATAAAATAAGGCTTTATCGATCTCGGCTCTGTAGGTATTTGAGCATGCTCCGTTATTTTTGTAGGTATTTTCTGCTGAGTTTTCCCTGCTTTGGCTACACTCAGCTTGTCCGCTAGCTCCCTATATTGATCTTCAACCAACTCCTTCTCACGCTCCAAATCTTTTAGATAATTGTCATCCATGACAAGGCTAGGAATTTTGCCTTGCAAAGTACGTATAGACGCTTCATATTGCTCTTGTGCCGCAATGGCATTTTGGAGCTCCAACTCTAAGCTCAGCTTTTTATTCTTCAAATCATCTTCCCGCTTAGAATCAGACTCCCTTCCCGACATCAAACTACCAGGAGCGCGTTGCATCAAAAGCCTTAAGCGTTTTTCGTTATTCAATATCGAAGCCAAAAGGTCTTTGTCTTTACTGCCACCACTTAAATACTCCGATCGCTTTTGATTTATGTCTTCTCTCATTTGGGCAATAGCACGTGAATTAGCCTTATTGTTGCCCCGATTAGTCGTATTGCTATTTGCCAATTGTTTCAATTCACTTTGCACAGACTTAATTGCTCCTTTAGCATATACAATCTGCTTCAAAGCTTCATCCTTTTTGTTTTGCAAATCGGTAAGATTCGTGACCAACATTTTGCTCTCTTGCGACATATTAGCGACCGCTTCGTTTTGCATATAGGTTCTCTTTACCAAAGAAATAGAGTCCAATTCTTTTTTCTTCGCTAAAGTTTGCTCTTCATAGTTAGCAATTTTGGTATTTTGATCCATAAACTTATCATTGCTCGATAGCGCAATGTAGTCCTGACAGAGATTATTGGCATAAAACGCCGCAAATACAGGGTTCTTAGCAATAACTTTAACCTTTAGGTAATCCGTCTTTTTAACTCGGGTTACTTCTAATACTTTGAGTAGAGACTCCGCATCATAGCCATAGGCTTTTGCCAAAGTCATAAAAATGACATCATCATCTGGCGTCAAAGCAGGATCTTTCGATTCAATCCTTTCTTTTAAAAGACCTACTAAATGCTGGATATTTTCGGGAGAGATGTTTTCTATGCCTTCTTTGGGGCTACTAAAAGGAATAACTGCTTCAGAAGCATCTAAATCATGCACCAAAAGCCTAAAAGCTTCTAGGCGGGTCATTTTTCGAGACCGCAATTGCTCTATCAAGTTAGCAAATCTTGCATTAATTTGATACTCTTGAATAAAGCCCCCATCGCTCTTACCCCCGTCATAATTAAGCACTCCTGTTTCTAGTAGTACTTCGGTCTCATAGACTGGTGGAAGTGATTTGGCAAGAAAAAAAGCAAGTACTGCAGCGATTAAAGCACTTAAAAGAATAGCCCATTTGCGTCGCAGCAATATGTTGATGTAGTATTGAAAATCCATAAAAATTGTGTGTCTCCAGTGAGTGTTTGTTAATTAACATTTGGAGGGGTTACGCAAAGTTCAGTTTTCTTACAGCATACAAAAATACGAAAAATTATCGCCCCTTGTACATATAACCCACTATTTATCCAAAAAATAAGCCAAAACAGGTATTATTCACATAAAAATAAACACCTATTTTATACATTTTCAGTTATTTACGCAAGTATTCAAGGCGCCAAATCGCTCAAGATATGCTTCTCCTAATATCTTAGTTTTAACGTTTGCCCAAGTATTTAGGTTTCCAAAAACTGCACGACACAACGGTAGGTGACCAATATACTTGCAAAATCCTTTACATCTAAAAACTTCCCCTTTCTTTCGGTTGGATATAAAAAACAACATTGGCTCCAAGTATAAAATACCAATCATTGGCATCAGCATTCGCTTCTTTACTTATCCCATCCAAATAATCCGAAAAAGAATAACGATACCCTCCCCGGATACCAAAGGTCAACGACGGTGATACGTCATACTTAAATCCAACCCCAATTGGCACCGTAAACAGTACTGAATTGGTATTATCCTTTTCAGGAAAAGGAGACACGCCAGCAGTAGTTAGACAGCTATCACTCAAACACTCTGCAAAACTATTTACCTTTGTCATCCCTACCCCTACATACACGATTGGAGAAAATTTGGGGTTAAAAACCCCCGTATTACTTTTTGTACCACTCCCAAAGATGCTGTAATCAACAATAGCAGAAAGCTCCAAAAGATCCGATTCAAACTTAAAACCACGATTGGCTCTATCCGTATAATTAGCATCATCACCTGATATTTGGGTCAATATCATTTGTGCCTTCACATCTACATACGGCGACACTTTATAACCTAATCCACCTCCTATGGCAATATGTGTCTCTCCTACATTCGTTATCTTTTTTGCAATATCGCCTTGATAGTTTGCTACTCCACCTATCAAACCAAAGGAAAATTGAGCAGTAAGCATCATGGGTAACATTACTATTAAAACCAACAAAAAGCACTTCACTAAAAATTTCATTCTTTCATTTTTTAGGCCTTCGACAATATGACGAAAACGCAACAAAGATAAGAGAAATTGGATTTTATTGTTGTCTTTTTCACCCAAATCATCTTATTTTTAACAAAATCCAACCAAACCAGCACTTTTTTTATATATATTCAGTATTAACATCAATGGTTCGGTCATTATTTTGGCAAAAAAGCAGCAGAAAGCCCTATAAACACTGGCTTTTTTCTATTTATTGCAAGTTATGTCTTTGGCAGAGTTACGTAAAATAGAAGTTAATGCTCGACGTTTGAAAAAATAAATATGCGATCGACCTAAAACCCCTTCGGGGTTTCCCTGCTTAGCCCATAGTGAAGCTATGGGCTAAGAAAGGTTGGTTGTGTAAATACGTAGGCGTAGCG
>CAMZKG010000127.1 GCA_947311105.1 uncultured Saprospiraceae bacterium | reverse complement strand
TTATAACTCATCAAGCATCTTCAAATTTTGCCTTAATCAAGGAAGACGTTGGAAGCGTGGCAGGCTACGTCGGAGTATTGTTTTTTTACCGAACCATTAAGTAATCATAATAGAATTAAATCCAGCACTACCGATAAAAAAAGCTTTGAGAAACCTTGGTAGTCCTTAATTACCATCACTTGATTAGACCATGTCTAAATAATGCACGAAATGCTATATATCCCGTAATATGATTTTTTTAAACAAAAAAATTGAAATTTAAAATCGGATAAAGTATTGAATATCAACTATATACAGCGTAAAAAATCAAACAACCAAACATCACACCTACATCAAGGACATATCATAGAATTTCATGACAAAGGTCAGTACTAATAAGGCAGTTTGGATATAGCTTTGCTCCATATCAAACGAATCACACCATCAGTGACGCGTTTTAGAATTAAACCTTTTAATATGATTACAAGGAGAAAGTTTATTAAAATCTCTGCCCTAGGAATCGGAGGAATCTCAATGGGAGCTGGTGCGCTCAATCTATTTGGAGCACACGCTAGTTCGGATGGTTATGCCATTCAAGAATTTACAAGATACCCAACCTACTGCGAAGTTTGTTTTTGGAAATGTGCAGGTTGGACTCACGTGGATAAGAAAGGAGAGATTGTAAAAATAATCGGCAATCCAATTGATACCCATTCAAATGGTCGCTTTTGCCCACGGGGTACAGGAGGGGTAGGGATGTATCATGATACGGATCGACTTCAAGTACCTTTAATAAGGGTTAAAGACGGAGAAAAAGAAACTTTCAGAGAAGCCACTTGGGAAGAAGCACTAGATTTGATTGCTTCCAAGATGAAGTCTATCAAAGCCAAATATGGGCCAGAAAGCTTCGCCTTATTAAAGCATGGAGCACCTGGCAAACAAATGGAGCACTTATTTAAAGCATACGGTTCGGATACTATCGGTGAGCCTGCTTACGCTCAATGTCGGGGCCCTAGGGAGACCGCTTTTTCTATGACATTCGGCTCTTGGGTCGGCTCTCCTGAGCCAACGGACATTCGGGACACCCAATGCCTAGTCTTGATTGGCTCACACATCGGAGAAAATATGCACAACGGGCAAGTTCAGGAGATGTCGGATGCTATTGACAATGGTGCGACGATTATTACGGTTGACCCACGACTTTCTACTGCCGCCAGTAAATCAAAATATTGGTTGGCTATCAAGCCAGCTACGGATTTGGCACTCCTTCTTTCTTGGATTCATGTCATCATTCATGAAGGGCTTTATGACAAAAAATATGTAGAACAATACGGCTTTGGGTTTGATGAACTCAAAGCACACGTCGCTGATATGACACCCGAATGGGCTTATGGCATCACCACCATCAAGCCAAATATCATCCGAGAAACCGCTCGGGAGATGGCTCATGCTTCACCTGCTGTAATCGTTCATCCAGGTCGCCACGTAGTTTGGTATGGAGATGATACACAACGTGGACGTGCGGTGGCTATACTCAATGGTTTGCTTGGGTCATGGGGGCGTCGTGGTGGTTTCTTTTTCCCGGAAGGGCTATCTATCCCGAAGTTTCCACATCCTGAATATCCTGAGCCAAAATGGAGCTGGGAAACACTTGGTGAAAAATATCCCCTTGCGGAAATGGGTATCACCAACGAAATTATTAGAGCATCTATCCCTAGCGAAGCCAAAGATGGGCATCTAGTCAAGGCTTGGATGGTGGCTGGTACCAACCTAATCAAATCTATCCCAAACAAACGACTTATTGAAGATGCCATGAATTCCATCGAGTTTATGGTAGTCGTGGACACAATGCCTTCAGACATAGCGGGTTATGCCGATGTTGTCCTTCCAGAATGTACTTACTTAGAGCGGTACGACGGCATTAGATCTGCTGCCCATAGACATCCTTCTATTGCTTTGAGAATGCCAGCTGTCAAACCAAAATACCAAACCAAACCTTCTTGGTGGATGGCCAAGCAATTGGGCGAGCGACTAGGTTTACACGAATACTTTAACTTCAAAGATTACGAAGAAGTACTAGATTGGCAACTCAAAAAAATAGGGTCTTCTTTAGATGAAATGAAAAAACTAGGCGTCAAGAATTTTGACCGAAAGGAAGGGCCACTTTACCTAGCGGATGGAGAACCTTTCGAGTTTAATACCAATACAGGCAAAATTGAATTTTATTCTACTGAGCTCGAAGCCAAAGGATTTGATCCCATGCCTAAATACACACCACACCCCGAGCCGCCAGCAGGATTTTACCGCCTAAATTATGGTCGTGCTCCCATGCACACCTTTAGCCGTACAGTCAATAATCCTAATTTGAATGACTTGATGGATGAAAATGTACTTTGGGTCAATCCTAGAGCTGCCAAAATCATGGACATCAGCAATGGGCAATATGTCTGGCTCAAAAATCAAGACGATGTACTTTCGACTTTCCCGATTAAAGTAAGGTTGACGGAGCGGATAAGATGGGATTCTGTCTATATGGTGCATGGGTTTGGGCAGACCAATAAGAGTATGTCTCGGACTTATGGAAAAGGCGCCGCAGATACCGAGATGATTACCAACATAATGACAGACCCTATCATGGGGGGGACGGGTATGCGGGGCAACTTTGTGATGCTCCTTACGGAAAATCCACATACAAAAAAGAAAAACGAAGAAAAGAAAAAGGAACAAGCGTCCTAATTTGACTTTATGACAATGATGCGGGAATTGTTATTGGGACAATTCGCCTAGCATCAACAAATAAAAAAGAATTATGAGATATGCAATGGTCATTGATACCCTAAAATGTGTAGGCTGTAGCGACTGTGTTGTCGCCTGTCAGACCGAAAACAATGTCCCTGTGGGGTATTGTAGGGATTGGGTAACAGAATCTGTTGGGGGGACTTACCCTATTGTGGATATTGAATTGCGCTCCGAGCGTTGCAATCACTGTACTGATTCTCCATGCGTCAGGTGTTGCCCGACAGGAGCCAGTCACTATGAAGAAGGGGGAATTGTAGTGGTCACGCATGATGAATGTATCGGCTGCGGTGCTTGTATTGAATCTTGCCCATACGATGCTAGATATACTCACCCTGATGGCTATGTGGACAAATGTACTTTCTGTTTGCATCGGGTAAAAAAAGGGCAACTACCTGCTTGTGTCTCTGTCTGCCCAACAAAATGCATGTACTTTGGGGATTTAGATGATGAAAGCAGCGAAGTCTCTCAATTGTTAAAAAAACGTAATCACAAAGTGCTTGCACCCGAAGCAGGTACCAAGCCTAATGTCTTTTACCTAATTTAGAGTAGGCGGAGATTGACCAAAAAAACTAAAAACGAAACAGATGAAAGAAGAGTTATTTGTTAGCGGACGAAATATCCCCAATGTAGATCCCTTTTTGCACACTTGGCACTGGCCCATCCCTTTGTATTTATTTTTGGGGGGATTAGCTGCTGGAATACTATTTTTTGCTGCCTATTTTACGATTATTGGCAAAGAAGACAAGGTACCTGGAGCGATTAAACTGGCTCCGATGGTCGCACCAATTGCCATTGTCGTTGGGCTTGCAGCTTTAATGTTTGATTTGACCCACATGCTTTATTTTTGGCGGCTATATACGACTATTCGCTTAGAATCTCCAATGTCTTGGGGTGCTTGGGTTTTGATGGTGATGACGCCTATTTCCTTTGCATGGGCATTTATTCACTTGCGTGAAGTATTTCCCAATTTTAACTGGCCTTTCAAATGGCTTTACCCTATTGAAGACTTTTTGAAGAAGTACAAAGTATGGATGGCTTGGGCTTTAATTCCATTGACTATTGTTTTGGGTATTTATACGGGTATTTTGTTATCTGCTTTTAATGCAAGACCGCTATGGAATAATGCCATCTTAGGGCCTTTATTCTTAACTTCTGGCTTATCCACAGGTGCAGCGATGAATATTCTATTTGCCAAAAGCAAGTACGAACGCCACCTATTTGGTAAGATTGACTTGGGTTTGATTATCGTGGAGTTGTTTTTCATCATACACATGGTCATGGGCTATTATGCAGGCCCAGAAGCACAAAAAGAAGCCCTACACCTATTGGTAGGTGGAGAGTTTACGGTGATGTTCTTTGTATTTATTATCGGAATGGGTTTAGTTTTTCCAGCTATTTTGGAAGCTTTTGAGCTATCTGGTGCAAAAGTTTGGGCAGCAATTCCTGCGCTCTTAGTTTTGATAGGTGGAGCCGTACTAAGATTTTTGATGGTAGATGCTGGTCAGATGACCCGCTATTTGTACTAACTGAACAAGAGCAATCATTTTTGCGAAAGCCAAAAAATATTTTCTGCAAAGAAAAGCAGACTAAAAAAACAAAATTAAGATTATGAGTTATTGGAACGAAGATCATCAACACACTTATTGGAACCCCTATTTTGGTGGATTCATGCTAGGGTTATTACTCATCTTTACCTTTTACATGACTGGAAGGGGAATTGGTGCCAGTGGAGCCATGAAGAGTACGGTCGTATTTGCCTTGTATGAAGTTGCCCCAAAGCACGTAGAAAAATCAGCTTACTACAGCCGATTTGTGGAAGAAGATAAAAGCCCTTTGAATACTTGGTTGATATTTGAAGTACTCGGAGCGATAGGTGGTGCATTTTTATCGGGTGCGCTTTCCGGAAGGGCAAAGTTTAAGATTCAGCACTCTCCCAAAATATCATCCAAAAGAAGATTAGCCTTTGCGTTGGTCGGTGGAATTTTATTTGGATTTGGGTCACAAATGGCTCGTGGGTGTACCAGTGGAGCGGCATTGAGTGGATTATCGGTGATGGCCACAGCAGGATTTATCACGATGCTGACCATATTTGGAAGTGGCTACTTAGTGGCGTATTTCTTCCGAAAAAATTGGATTTAATAAAATTAACAAGCAAGAAAAAATAAAATTATGGGACCTTTAATTCCTCATGAACTATTATCACCCGAGTGGAACAATGTCATCGCCTTGATTATTGGTATTGCCTTTGGCTATTTGATGGAAGCATCTGGTTTTTCTTCTTCAAGAAAGCTGGCAGGTGTTTTTTATGGATATGACTTTACCGTTTTGCGTGTTTTTTTCACGGCAGCGGTGGTCTCGATGATTGGGATTTTATATCTATCCAAGCTGGGTTATCTTAATTTTGATGACTTATACATCCAACCGACTTATGTTGATTCAGCGATTATTGGTGGAGTCATTATGGGGGTCGGATTTGTGGCAGGTGGCTTTTGTCCAGGCACTAGCTTATGTGCCGCCGCTATCGGAAAAATAGATGGGATGGTTTTTATCTTAGGGCTGATGCTAGGAGTGGTTATCTTTTCAGAAATGTTTCCTTGGTTGGAAGGCATCTTTAATGCGCATAATTTGGGCGGTGTCACCTTAGAAGATACACTTGGATTGTCCAATGAATGGACGACGGCTATTTTTGCTATTATTGCTGTGGTGGCATTTTATGGTACTACTATTTTGGGACGTTATATTCGAAACGTACGGTATTAATTTTCCGAAAGGACTCCTTAGTTGAAGTAAAAAAAGAGACATGAAGAAAAGAGTTTTAATCACAAGAAAAAGATACATCTTTCTAGGCTTTGCGATGGTGGCTGCCGCAGTAGGATTATTATTTTTTGATGGACTTCCTGACGCAACTAGATTGCAAGCGGATCAACTACTGCTAAAGTCTATGAAAAAAGGTCATTACATCAATAGTGACCAATTGGCAGAAACCATCATTAATGGTGACCCGTCTCTTTTGCTCATTGACTTGAGAGATTCGGTGCAGTATGCGCATTATTCTTTGCCTAATGCTATGAATATTCCTTATCAGAAAATACTCAACAAGGACTATGTTGGTTATTTTGATCAGGATCAATTTAAGGTCGTATTGTACTCTAACGACCACCTTATCGCCGAGCAGGCATGGCTATTATTGACCAGTAAAAATTTCTCCAACTTATATGTGCTTGAAGGTGGACTAAACAATTTTTTTAGTACTATCATTCAGCCCAAAGAACCTTTAGCGACAGCAGATAGAAATGAATTTGAGCGATACAACACACGCAAAGCAGCAGGATATTATTTTGGGTTTCCTATGCCAAGAACTGTTTCTAGCGGTACCAGTAGTGGTATTTCCGAAACAGGTGGTATCCTGAAAGGCAAAAAGCGTAAGGCAATCACCATTCGCAAAAAGAAGAAAAAGAAAGTGGGCGGCTGCTAAATGAGTACATCAAAGTGGCTATGCAGCAACACGACACAAGTTCAACCAAAAATTTAACATGAGATGAAAGAACTCAAGCAAACCAATAAAATATTCATTGCGGGGATTGTATTTTTCTCCCTAATTTTGATCGGTATATTGACAATGAAAAAACCATCGCTCCCCTATCAGATGACGGCAGAAGAAGCCATTCAACTCATCGGTAATAAAGATAAAATGGTGTCTATCAATCAATTATCCCAAGAAGGGTATCAACTAATCGACATTCGCAATCAATTTGAATACGCCAATGGACATATTGACAATGCAACCAATGTCTATGCGGCTGATTTATTCGAGCCATTCAGCATCCGCTTTTTCAAGCAGCTCAAAAAAGATGGCAAAAAAATCTTACTGTACGGAAAAGATATTCATGAAGCATCAGACTCTTGGATGATTCTGTCTCAACTTGGTTTTGATAACATCTACTATCTCAAAGAAGGTTATAACGGCTACCAACTACTACAAGCCAAAAAATCTTTAGCCAGCCTTAAAGAGCCCGAAAAGCCAACCCTAGACTATGCCAATTTCTTCGTAGAAGCGCGCAAAAAAATGAAAAACGCAGCCATTGCCGCAAGTGCCCCTACCACCAAAAAGAAAGCTTTTACCATCCGTAAAAAGAAGAAAAAGAAAGTGGGCGGGTGTTAGAGTGGGTACTTGAGTTGCTACCGCAGCGGCATTCGATGCTACTAAAGGTGGAGGGTAAGAAGGTAAAAAGATTTCACAATTTTATTTCTACCCACATTGAAAGTTCCTAGAGCCCCGTACATATTGCGGCATACGTTGCGTCGTTGCGTGCCATTCAATGCCACGGGCGGCACAACTCATAAGTAAGTACTCTCTAGTTCGTAAATACCTTTTTAATGCTCCGTCCATTTAACAGAATCTAGGTCAACGCCATCTTTGTACATTTCCCAGATAGGGCTTAAATCTCTCATGTGTTGAGTCCCACGGGCTAGTTCGGCAATAGTCAAATCAATATCTTCTTTTGTCGTAAAACGTCCCAAACTAAAACGTATAGATGAGTGCGCCAAATCTGAGCCCAAACCATAAGCCAGCAAAACATAAGAAGGCTCTAAAGAAGCAGACGTACAAGCAGAGCCCGAAGAAACCGATAATTGCTTATTAAAAGTCATCATCAGACCTTCTCCTTCCACATGTTTAAAGGAGATATTGGTCACATGTGGTACTCTATTTTCTACGTTTCCGTTTAGGTAAGTTTCTTCAATTTTTAGTAACTCCGCTTCTAAATAATCACGCAACTTGGCTAATCTTTTTCCTTCGGTCTCCATTTCTGCAAGGGCAATCTCTGCTGCCTTCCCAAAACCAACGATGCCTGGAACATTCATCGTGCCAGAGCGCATTCCACGCTCATGTCCGCCACCATGCATTTGAGCAGTCACTTTTACCCTAGGATTTCTTCGGCGTACATATAGAGCGCCGATTCCTTTGGGCCCATACATTTTATGTGCGCTCATGGCAAGCAAGTGAATACCCATTTTGTTGACATCAATGGGCACTTTGCCAGCCGCTTGAGTGGCATCCGTAAAAAACAAAACACCTGCTTCCGCACAAATTTTGCCGATGGCTTCCATATCTTGAATGACTCCCGTTTCATTGTTGGCCCACATCACCGAAATCATAATGGTATTGGGTTGGATGGCTGCTTTCAACTCTTCCAAGTCCAGCATTCCATCATTTTTTACCGCAAGGTAAGTGACTTCTCCGCCTTTTTTCTCGATATTTTTGCAGGCATCTAATACCGCTTTATGCTCTGTATTAACCGTAATGATGTGATTGCCCTTGCGGGAATACATCTCAAAAACACCTTTTAGAGCCAAATTATCAGATTCGGTCGCTCCTGAAGTAAAAATAATTTCTTTGGGGTTGGCGCCAATCAATTTAGCGACTTGAGCACGACCATAGTCCACTCCTTCTTCGGCTGCCCATCCAAAAGGGTGGTTTCTACTGGCAGAATTGCCAAAATGCTCCGTAAAATAAGGCAACATGGCTTCCACTACTCGCGGGTCAACAGGTGTCGTTGCGGCATTATCCAGATAAACGATTCTTTTTTTAGTCATTGGTTTTCTTGTTTATTCCCTACTAAAACCGACGAAAATCTATTATGTTTAGAATTAGTCTAAATAGTTGAATTTCAATTTAGGACTCTTTTGGATTTAATCAAAGGTTTAAGAAACCCCAGTTTTAATCTACTCTTTTGGTATTTTTGTCTTTCTCGCTTTGGCTTGGCAAGGTTTCTCAAACCGTTGATTATCGCAAAAGCATCAGCCGTTGCTTCAAGCCCGAATGATCCACAGCCCAATAAACGCTATAACCACCCGCCCCATCACTATTGTGTTCTATGATAAAATAGGTCTGATCATGGTTTACGATGTGTGGATTTTGATTAGACTGATACAAATTTTCAAATAAGACTTTAGGGATAGGCATCACAACACCATCTACATTTACAACAATATCAACGGTCTCTTGGGTCGGTATCAATCCATCGATTCCAAAAGGATAACGATCATCAATTTTTATAGCATTACGACCATCATAATCAATAATATGTTCCTCTGCAACGAAGGATTTAACGATGGGCTCAAAACTACATAAGACTTCATCCATCGTCAAACTACCAAGAGCAAGAATTCTTGACCGATGAATATAGCCAGTGATGCTATTGTCTTCTGCCCAAGGGTGGATGTCAAACTTATTTTTTCGTATAAAAACTTTAACCCAGGGTGTCTTTTCGTCCTCCGTGTTATACTCAAACATTTCGTTATCATGTAGCACATAGATTATCGGAGCCTTTGCATTGGGTTGGGCTCGTACATTAGTAAAACCATCCTTGTCTTGGATAATAGCTATCTGTGCCGACAACTGAATAGAGAAAATTAGCAAAAAAGTAAAAAAAGAAAAGTATCTCATTTGAGTGTGTTTTTTGACAAGTCATCAAAAATTAAACCATATTCCTTAGGGATTCATTGTGCAAATCCAAATAACCTTCCCAAATTTTGCTATCTTTGGTGTCCTAAATACACACACATGCCTGATTCTACTTTTTATCAACCTTTTCAAAAACCTTCTAAGAAAGAATGGTTTCAGTTGTTGGGTAAAAATGCACAACGGCAAATTATTGTCTCCAAGAAAGTAAAAGCACCTGTATTCATCCACCAAGAAGATACGACATCCTATCCGCCCCTTGCGGGAAAAAGCGATAATCAGTGGAATATTGTAGAAAAAGTGTCCACTTCCAATCCCCAGATAGCCAATCAACAAGCAATTGATGCGCTCATGGGCGGCGCGGATGCAGTCTTATTCGTTTTGCGCAAGCTGCCTGACTTCCAAACCCTGCTAAATTCTATTGAATTGTCGATGATTTACACGGCTTTTGAGTGGCAAAATGCTAGTCCGGCAAAAATGCTCCAATTGATGGAGCTTGTTCAGGCGGTTGCCCGAAATACCCATGACCTTCAAGGAAGTTTTCAGCTAAATCCATTCTCTAAGACCAATAGACTCAAGCCTGGTCTGAATGAATACTTGCAAAAAGGAAATCAACTTTTTCCCGGTTTTCAGTTGTTCAGCTTACGCCAAAATGAGACCATCGAAATCGAGCAAGCACTCGCCCAAATCATCCAACAAATCGAAAAATTATTAAGACTCGATGGGGACAAATTGTTCATTGCCCGAAGGATACAAATTCAGCTCTGTGCTAAGCAAAACATCCTGACAACCATTGCGACCATTCGTGCCTTTAAGCTCCTTTGGTTTCAGATACTAAAACAACATGGTGTGTCTATTATCGCTCCGGATATTTTCATCACCTTGGATGATAGCCAATGGCACGATGATGTCAACCAAAATCGAATATTGGCAACCACACAAGCTATGGCTGCGGTCATCGGTGGCTGCAATCATCTCATCATCCCTTCTAAGAAAAATGATGCTTTTTCCGCAAGGATAAACCGAAATGTCCAGCACATCATGAAGATGGAAAGCTATATGGAGAGAGTCGTGGACCCCGCTGCTGGAAGCAAAATAATCGAAACGCTGACAGAAGCAATCGCCAATGCGGCTTGGGAAATCATCATAAACTAAGGCAAGAGTTACCCTGATTTGGGTAAATATTGTTTTTTTTCTCTGTTTGGTGCAGAAAATAGGACAATAAACGTTCTAAAAGTACCCCAGCGATTGTACACTGTGTAATCCTTGTGTTTCCAGTTTTTTCTTTTTGTTAAAATTGCTCATTAAACATCCCCAAGTTTTATGAGTCTAAAGCCCTAAAACCGATATGCAAAGACGTGACTTCCTTCAACTATTTACGAATCAAAAGAATAACCAATTTCCCGAAAATCCACCTAGCACAAAAGGGCTAACAACTTATGACGGTGTTTGGGGATTTGAAGAAGCTTCGCACCTTCTGCGCCGAACCATGTTTGGGCCGTCCTTAGCGCAACTTAATCAAGTTGCTGGAATGGATTTAGATACGGCCATCTCTATGATTCTTGCTGTTCAACCCTTGCCGCCACCACCACTAAATGCAGATTATCCAAGTGATATGAGCACCCCCATCGGAGAGTCTTGGGTGGGTAAGCCGCTTAACGCAACCAATACCAATGAACATAAGCAAAGCCGAAGAAGATCTATCTATTCTTGGAATCAAGAAGTACTCGCAGCGGAAGGTATCAGCATACGAGAAAAAATGACCCTTTTTTGGCATAACCACTTCGCGACGGAGACCATCAGAATACCAGAAGCGGTCTATAGACACGTCACACTTTTGCGGACGCACGCCCTTGGTAATTTTAGGCAACTGACCAAAGATATCACGATTGATGCGCACATGCTTCAATATTTGAATGGGAATAAAAATGTTAAGGCAGAACCCAACGAAAATTATGCTCGCGAACTATTAGAACTTTTTACTGTCGCCAAAGGGCCTTTGATTGGTCCAGGTGATTATTCAACTTATACGGAGCAAGATGTCCAGCAAGGCGCCAAAATCCTTACAGGCTGGAGAATTAAAGGCAAGAATTCTACCGATGCCAACCAGCCGCTTGAAGTCTATTTTGATAATAACAAGCACTCTCCGGGTTTAAAGGCTTTGAGTTATCATTTTGCGCAAGCGACCGTTGCCGAAAATGGCGCTGATGAATACAAAGATTTTATTGATGTTATTTTCCAACAAAGTAGCACTGCTCATTTTATTGTTACGAAACTTTATCGCTATTTTGTGTATTATGATGTCACACCAGAAGTTGAGCAAAACATCATTCAGCCTTTATCTCAACTTCTGATTGATAGCGACTATGAAATCAAGCCTGTACTTGAAAAGTTGTTTAAAAGTGAACACTTTTTTGACGCTCCGACTAGGGGATGTCTCATTAAAAACCCGATAGGTTTTATTGAGTCTCTTTTTAAGCAGCTTAACTTTCAGCAGCCTACTGACCTTGCGGACAAATACGTCTTTAATAAAAAAATTGCCAGTTATCAAATCTCTCTTGGGATGCAATATTTTCAACCGCCTTCTGTTGCAGGCTGGAAAGCATACTATCAATCACCTACTTTTCATCGGATTTGGGTCAATTCTGTGACCTATCAAAAAAGAAATGCCGTGAAAAATATTTTTATCGGTAATGGTATTAAAGTGGGGCAAAATAGATACAAAGTGGATTTAATTGGGCTTATTCAATTGACTTCTAGTCCCAGCGACCCCAACGTTGTCGTCGATCAACTGACCAAATTATTTCTTCCACTTCCGGCTAATACTAGCTTAAAACTGTTCCTAAAAACCGTCTTAATTCCCGGGCTGCCTGATTTTGAATGGACAACGGAATACAATAACTACCTAGCCAACCCCAATGATGAAAATATCAAGCAAAGTCTTGAAAAGAAAATACGCAATCTCTTGAGAGCCATCTTGGAGCTTCCAGAATTTCAATTGAGTTGATGAAATTGTTGTTTGTTTTCCTTATCTTGCATGATACATAATAAAGTTTCTTCACAGCCCGAAAATAAAGCTTATGATTCTGACTAAACCGAACAAGCCCAAATCAATAAAATTTAAGAAATTTAAGAAGCCCTACACTAGGAGAGACTTATTTCGGAAGATTTTGACGCCCAAGTATCAGATACCACAAAGTAATTATGATTTTTTGGGCCCTAGTGACAAAGGAATCGATCCTTACACAGGCGCATGGACAATACAAGAAGCTGGGCATCTCCTTCGCCGAACTTGTTTTGGGCCTAATTATCAGCAAATGAAAGACGCTGTCAATGATGGCTTGCAAGCCACTATTAATAAATTATTTGAGACACCGCCCCCGCCTGATGAGCCTTTGAACTCTTATTATACTGATGATCCCAATGTGGCTATCGGTGAATCTTGGATAAACATGCCCTTTGTAGATGGCCTAGAAGATGATCAATATGCCTACCGTCACCATTCGCTTCGTGCTTGGCATTTTGACATAATGATGTCAGAAGGAGTTAGTATCAATGAAAAAATGACGCTCTTTTGGCATAACCACTTCGTTACGGGAGATATTGATGAGCCCAATGCACTGTACAGATACATCAAGCTCTTGCGAGAAAATGCTACGGGAAACTTTAAGCAATTGACCAAAGATATTGCTGTAGATGCGGCCATGCTCATCTATCTAAATGGCAATGAAAATATCGTAGATGAACCTAACGAGAACTTTGCACGTGAAATTCTGGAGTTATTTACCATTGGCAAGGGGCCATTGGTCGGGCCTGGAGACTACACCAATTACACGGAGCAAGATGTACAGGCTTTGGCCAAAATATTTACAGGATGGCAGCTAAAAAACGATTGGTCTTATTCTATTACGGAGCCATTAGAAGTCGTTTTTTATGATGATCTTCATGATAAAACCACAAAGACACTTTCTGCGCACTTTAATAATGCGACCGTTTCGGATAATGGATCGGATGAATACAAAGATGTCATTGATATTATTTTTCAGCAAGATGAAGTTGCTCGATTCATCGTACGTAAATTATACCGTTGGTTTGTTTATTACGACATTAATGCGACAGTAGAAATGAATGTCATTGAGCCGCTTGCGCAAATGTTAATTGATAATAATTACGACATCCAGCCTGTCTTAAAAACCTTGTTGAAAAGCGAACACTTTTTTGATGTGCTTAGTATGGGGTGCATCATCAAAAATCCAATTGATTACACGCTGACTGTCATCAAACAACTTGGTGCTAGTATTCCAACGACATTTAATGACCGACAATTTTGGATGGTATATGTATTTTATTTCTGTGCAGAATTTGGCATGGAATATTTCCTACCGCCATCCGTGGCAGGCTGGAAGGCTTATTATCAAGCTCCGGGATTTAGTCGGATATGGGTCAATCCGGTCACTTTGGACTTGCGCAAGCAGGTATCGGCAGGGCTTATTTATGGTTTTGAAGATGATGGCTTAACGTTTGCGATTTCTCCAATTGACTTTTTGCAAAGTATCGATAATCCAAGTGACCCTAATGAAGTCGTCAATGAATTTGCGACCATCATGCTACCTAGACCATTGGCAGACAATCAAAAAACCTTTCTAAAAGGTGTCCTGATCCCTGGATTACCTGATTTTGAATGGACCATGGAGTACAATAATTATCTGGACAACCCCAATGATATCAACATTAAGATTAGTCTAGAAAACAAGATTAAAGATTTGCTGTACATGATTAGTATCCTTCCGGAAAATCACTTGTCTTAACCCCATTAAAAACCCAATAAAAAAGAAATATGAAACGTAGAGAATTTTTAAAAAAAGCGGGCTTGACCATGGCTGGAGCACCAATAGTTTTAAATAACATGAAACTCCAGGCAATCGGTAACTCTCTGTTACTCAATCAGGCAGGTCCTAATAATGACCGCATCTTGGTAGTCATTTTCTTAAACGGTGGTAATGATGGGTTGAACATGCTCGTCCCTGTGGATCAATACGACCAACTAGCCAATGTTCGCGGCAATATACTCATCCCTGAAAACAAACTCCTTGCGGGAAATGCGACTAATAGTTTTCATCCGTCTGCTTTAGGGCTAAAGGATTTATTTGACAATGGAACTTTGGGGGTTGTACAATCTGTTGGCTACCCTAACCATAATCGCTCACATTTTCGCTCAACGGATATTTACAATTCTGCATCTGCTGCGGATGTGTATGTAGATACTGGCTGGCTAGGACGTTGGATGGATTTAACTTATCCTAACTTTCCGACAGACTACCCAAATACCGAAACTCCAGACCCCGTCGCCGTTACGATGCGCTCCCAGGTGGCGGAAGTTTGCCAAGGACAAAGCGTAAACTATAGCTATCCAGTTGAAGACCCTTTTAATAATAACACCTTACCCATTGGGGCACAATCTCCAGCTCCTGATAGTCCTTATGGTGACGAGTTAACCTTCTTGCGCCAAACTATCAATCAAAGCAATCAATACTCTACCATCATCAAATCTCTTGCAGGGCAAGGTGCACTAACGGTTAATTATCCTGATACCAGACTAGGGAAGCAGCTAAGAAATATCGCTCTATTAATCAGTGGCGGTTCTACTACGAAAGTCTATTATGCCACCATGGGGGGCTTTGATAATCACTCTGAACAGGTCATGGCTTCTGACACTACCTTGGGGGATCACGCTGACTTACTCAAAGAGCTTTCAGATGCCATTAATTCTTTTCAAACCGACATGAAGGCACAAGGTCTTTCGAAAAAAGTAATGGGCATGACTTATACTGAATTTGGGCGTCGTATTCGTTCCAATGGCAGCTATGGTACCGATCATGGTACCGCTTCTCCTTCTTTTCTATTTGGAGAATGCGTGGTGCCCGGTATTTTGGGTGCAAACCCGACCATTTCTACAAGCGTCACACAAGATGAAGGCGTACCGATGCAATATGACTTTAGATCCATCTATGGCACTATCCTAAAAGATTGGTTTGAAGTGCCCCAAGATGCTATAGACTCCTTACTCTTTGAAAATTTCCAATCACTACCAATTATTTCACCGTGTGATGCCGTGGGCAATCAGGAAATTTATGGTACTGGCCTTAAGGCATCCATCAATCCAAATCCTTTCAAAGATAATCCCGAAATTACGTTTACCGTGGATACGAGCTCTAGGGCGCATATACAAATCTTTGATACCATGGGGAGTGTGGTCTTGGAAGTAGCCGATGATAAGTATGAACCAGGCGAACATAGACTGCCTATCAATACGGAGAAGTTGGCCGTTGGGGTTTATTATTGTCGCATTACGATGGGAAATGGACAAAAGACTATTCGATTGGTAAAACAGTAGTTTTTTTGTGGGATGCCCCAAACTTTGTTTGGGAGCTCCTACGGGTTTTGTTGTGTGGGTATGTGGTTTTTTTCTTGGTGAAGTGCTTTTTTCTTTTGTTTAGGCTTCAAAAATGCCTGGGTCATTGTTTGAGTATCTCAAAAGGAAATAAAATTAGGCATCATTTTTGCTTTTATGTCCTTAGTTCCCCCACTTTTTAAGGTTCCCCCCGACTAAATACAAGCAAAGATGTTTAATAACTCGGGAATCCTATTTCTATTTTTATCAATACTGTTCTTTTCTTCCTGCCGCAAAGAAGGTGGGCAGGTTGTTTCTGTTGTCAAAGACAATTATACGATCCAAGAGCAGAAAACTTTGGGTGAAGAGCTAGATGCCGTTTATCAGTCAGAATTGAGTATTTTGTCGGAAGACGCTTACCCTGATGCGTATGAGTATGTGGCTACCTTGTATAATATGATTGTACATACGCCATCGGTAGAGCTAAGGGATAGCCTGGATTGGCAAGTTAGAATAATTGCGGACGATTCAAAGTACCAAATATTTGTGTCTCCATCTGGTATTATGTATCTGACGACGGGCTTGTTGAAGCAATTAGATGCAGAAAATCAGCTGGTTAGTTTGATGGCTCATGGAGTCTATTATCTTGAATCAGGAGCAGCATTTGACTTGGTAAAGCAAAAAAATGACCCCTTGGAAGTAGGGAAAGTGGTTTTAGGCGAGACCAGTACCAAGGTTGGAGATATGGCCAATACGCTTTTGTTTGCGGCATTTTCGGAAGATATTGTTCAGGAAGCGGATGATTTTGAAGTGGACTTGCTTTGTCCTTTTAAGTATAATACGACGGGTTTGATTGATGTGTATAGTAATATTGAGATACATAGCTCGCTTAGCCAGACCATGCCATGGAATAGTAAACGTGCCGCCAATATAGCCTTGATTAGTCAAGGATGTGGGGTCGATGATTCATTATTTGTCGAAAGATATGAGCAGTTTAAAGCAAGTAACTTGCCTGAATAGGGATGTTGAGCCGAACGGTAGCAATCGTGTTACAGGAATCTAGATGGTGGGATGTCGAGCCGAACGGCCGTTCGGGTGTCTAGCAATCGTGTTACTTTTATAAAAAAAAAGCTCAAAGTTTGAAAAACTTTGAGCTTTTTTTTATGCTTGACTGTGAATTATTTTAGAATCTGCCTGGCAATGACGAGTTTTTGGATTTCGGTTGTTCCTTCACCAATTGTACAGAGTTTAGAGTCCCGATAGAATTTTTCAGCAGGGTATTCTTTGATATATCCATAGCCGCCAAATATTTGTACGGCATCAGTAGCTACTTCTACGGATACTTCAGAAGCATACATTTTGGCCATGGCTGCTTCTTTGGTTAGTTTTTTGCCACTGTCTTTTAGTGTAGCGGCGTGTCTAATTAATAATTCCGACGCTTCAATTTTAGTAGCCATATCTGCTAGTTTGAAGCTAATGGCCTGGAAGCTAGAAATAGGTTTGCCAAATTGCTCTCTTTCTTTACTATAGGCCAAGGCCGCATTAAATGCTCCATGAGCGATACCAAGTCCTAAGGCCGCAATAGATATACGGCCACCATCCAAAATCTTTAGGGCTTGCACAAAACCATCTCCTTCAACACCTAGCATTTGACTTTTGTGGACACGGCAATTGTCAAAAATAACTTCGGTGGTTTCTGATGCACGCATACCCAATTTATTCTCTTTTTTGCCTGCACTAAAACCTGGTGTGCCACGCTCCACCACAAAAGCGGTCATTCCATGACTATCCAACAACTCTCCAGTTCTAGTCATGACGACCATGACGTTTCCGGATTTTCCATGTGTGATAAAGTTTTTAGCGCCATTAATAATGTAGTGATCTCCGTCTTTTTTGGCAACACATTGCATTCTTCCAGCATCACTCCCAGTATTAGGCTCAGTTAAGCCCCAAGCCCCAATCCATTTGCCCGAAGCTAATTTGGGTAGGTATTTTTGTTTTTGCTCTTCATTACCAAAGGTTAATATATGATTGGTACACAAAGAGTTATGTGCCGCAACAGAAAGTCCGATAGAGCCGCAAACTTTGGATATCTCATCGATAATCGTTACATATTCCTGATAAGAAAGCCCTGCGCCGCCATATTCTTCTGGTACGAGTACGCCCATGAAGCCGAGATCACCTAGTTTGTGAAAAAGCTCCACAGGAAAGTGTTGAGACTCGTCCCATTCCATAAAATGTGGGCGGATATGCTTTTCCGCAAAATCCTTTGCACTCTGTCTTATCAAGTCCATTTGGTCATTCATATTTGTCATTTTATTTCGTAAAACTAATGCAAGATTGCAAAATATTTACAAAGAAACCTAACAATAGAGTTATTTTTTAGTTGTACCTTGGTTGTTTCTGAGCAAAATTAACTTTTTAGCGAAAGCATGGGGATTTATATACACATTCCATTTTGTAGGCAGGCCTGTCACTACTGCAATTTTCATTTTACGACATCGATAAGATATCAGGCTCAAATGGTTGATGCTATTGTCGAAGAGATACGCCTACAAAAGGACTATTTGGGTGACTTACCGTTGGCATCCATTTATTTTGGTGGTGGGACGCCGTCCATCCTTTCGGAAAAATATTTGGGGCGCATCATGGACACCATCCATCAATTTTTTTCTGTGCAAGAAGGAGCTGAAATTACCTTGGAAGCGAATCCAGATGATTTGACTAAGGAGAAATTGCTTTCGCTAAAAGCCATGTCCATCAATCGGTTGAGTATTGGTGTACAATCGTTTAGAGCGGAAGATTTGGTGTTGATGAATCGGGCGCATACTCCAGAAGAAGCGGTGATGTCTTTGACTAACGCCTTTGATGTGGGATTTTCAGAAATAAATTTGGATTTGATTTATGGTTTGCCTACATCTTCGGACGCTAATTGGGTAGAAAACATGAAAAAAGCTTTTGATTTTCCCATTAATCACCTATCCGCTTATGCCTTGACGGTGGAGCCCAAGACCGCATTGGCGCATTTTATCCGTAAAGGTACTTATCCGCCTGTTGATGAAGCTGTTGCGGCACGACAATTTGAGCAATTGATGGATTTTGCGCAAGCAAAAGGGTGGTCGCATTATGAAATCTCCAATTTTGCCCTTCCGGGAAAAGAAGCCCGGCATAATACTGCTTATTGGCAAGGGAAGGCTTATCTAGGGATAGGGCCTTCTGCTCATTCGTATAATAAGGATACACGGCAATGGAATGTCGCCAACAATCAAACTTATATGAAAGCTATAGCGAAAGGGGTGATTCCTTCGGAAGTGGAGCGTTTGAGCACAGAAACTCAGTATAATGAGTATGTGATGACAGGCTTGCGCACAAAATGGGGGTGCTCCTTTGAGCAAATCGCTAAATTTGGAGAGAAATATTTACTTTTTTTCCGCAAGGAGGCGGTGTTGTTGATAAAAGAAGGAATGTTGGTCGAGCAAGATGATGGACTGGTGCTTACGCATAAAGGAAAGCATTATGCGGATAAAGTGGCTTCGGATTTGATGATGGTTTGATTGTTGTGCTATTTGTGCCTTTGGCGTTCAATTTGTGCTTCGCACGTTCAATTGCCTTCGGCGTTCAATTTGTGCTTCGCACGTTCAATTGCCTTCGGCGTTCAATTGCCTTTGGTGTTCAATTTGTGCTTCGCACGTTCAATTTGTCTTCGGCGTTCAACTTGTCCTTCGGACGTTCAATTGCCTTTGGCGTTCAATTGCCTTCGGCGTTCAATTTGTGCTTCGCACGTTCAATTTGCTTTTGGCGTTCAACTTGTCCTTCGGACGTTCAATTGCCTTTGGCGTTCAATTGCCTTTGGCGTTCAACTTGTGCTTCGCACGTTCAGTTGCCTTTGGTGTTCATTTGCCTAGCGGCGTTCAACTTGTGCTTTGGGGCTGGATGCTAGATCGTGGGATGTCGAGCCGAACGGCCGTTCGGGTGTCTAGCAATCGAGTTACAGGAATCTAGTGTCTAGCAAACGGGTAACAGGATACTTTTTTTACGTTGAATCGCTCTTTGTATAGGGATCAAAATACCGTAATAAAGAAGAATTTATCAAAAAAGAATTTTATATTTTGTTTTATATGAAATTATAGTCTAATTTTGTGCTTCATTTTTAGGCGTGAATTGTCGCACCTATTTTTTTAACACATACACATTTAAAAAAGTTGCTCATGAAAAAGTTAATGACTTTGTTGGTTTTAGTATTCGCTACGACCATTTTTATCTCTAGTTGTGGAGATGATGCTGATAAGAAACCAGCAAAAACAACAACACACACAGAAGAAGCTCCTGCTCCGAAGAAAGAAGAAGCTCCTAAAGCTACCGAAACAGCGTCTGGAGATGCTGCAAAAGGAAAAGAATTATTTGGCGCAAAAAACATGTGGTTCTTGTCACGCACCAGATAAAAAGGTAG
>CAMZKG010000126.1 GCA_947311105.1 uncultured Saprospiraceae bacterium | reverse complement strand
CAAGGGGGTATTCCCCGAGCTTCCTTTGGAAGTTAAGTTTATTTAAAATCTAAAATTATGAAAAAGATTTTGCTTTTATTTGTTTTGTTTCTTGGGTTTAGTTTTGGAGCTTTTGCTGCATCCGAGTGGCAAATTATTGCAGAAGTACAGGAATTTGTGTTGAAAGAGAGTATTCAGGAGTCTCCATCTTGGCTAATATACAGAGACGATAATGGTCATTGGTATTGGTATGATGATGACTGCGACAAGGATACTATAATGATAGAAGATGATATTGTATTTGAAGAGTCAGGGCCTTGTTAAGTAATGACTAAAAATCCACTAAATGGGGCGCAAAGATGTTGCCACTTGATTAGTTCCCTAAAAATAAACTAATGAAAAAAATAAAGTTATTTTTATATGGAATTATTTTTTGGGTTGCGCCCCAAATTGTGGATGCCCAAGACATAGCGGTTTATTATGACTGGATGATAGATTTACCATTAGAAGAGTTTGTCGCATATGGAGGTAATAAAGATATCGTTGAAAAGGCAAATAGTCAAAAAAGAAAGCGAAAGTATTGTTACTCAGATGGGCGTTCTGTTTATCAGACGCTAAGTTTAACTTCCGATTTTTTTACAGTGGGAAATCGAAAATTCCTAATGCGCCAATACAGAAAGCCTTCTTTTTACAAGGATTTTGCTAAGGATACAATGTATGTCATAGATATGAAGAATGAGCCCCTTACAGCAGCAGTAGTCAGTATGTCGAATTGGAATAAGTGGGAGATAAAACAAGACACAATGACTATTGCTGGACATATTTGCCAAAAAGCATTATTAGTTCGCAAAGGTAAAGAAGACTTAACGGCTTGGTATGCACTAGATATTCCCATTATGGATGGTCCAGAAGCATTTTTTGGACTGCCAGGTTTAATACTGGAGATTCATGATTTTGGGGGATGGGTAATCCGGGCATCTCGTGTTGAGTTTGAGACTTGTACAACACCGATAGATCCAGTGTTTAAAACAGAAATAAGCTATGACGAATATTTGCGAAGAAGAAAAAGTTATGGACGTGGACTAACGCCTGAATAGGAAAAATAAATAACAATTGAAAGTACTACAAGTAATATTATTTTTGCTGTTGAGTTTAGCGGCTTTTGCGCAAGCTAACCTATCTGGAGTTGTTATTCTGGAAGAAGATGATAGTCCTGCTTCTGGTGCGTTCGTAAGTCTGGTTCTAACCGACTCTGTCTCCATGAAAAAATTTACAGCAGCAGACGGAGACGGTATTTGGCAAATTAAAAACATTCCGAAAGGAGATTACTTGCTGAACGTCAGGTACTTAGGAAGAAAAGAATTGTTTTATCCTGTGGTTGTAAGTGACGGCGACAGCTTACATGTAACCCTAAAACTTCAAGCGGATGCCTTGTTGTTGAATGGAGTCGAAGTCAAGGGGGACGCCATCGGAATTACCCAATCCGGAGACACGTTGAAATTTAATTTAAAATATTTTTCAACGGGTACAGAAGTAAACTTGGGCGATGTTTTGAATCAATTGCCTGGCGTGGAAGTGGCGGATGATGGTACCGTCAAATACGCTGGGAAAAAAGTCGATAAATTACTCGTTCATGGCAAGGATATTTTGAATAATAAGCATCGGTTGGCGACCGAAAGCATTCGTGCTGACCAGTTGGAAGGGGTTCATGTTATAAATGATTATCGAGATAGCAAAGATATCGAAACAAAAAAATCTGGCAAGACGGCACTAGATGTGCGGATCAAAAAAAGTGAACGCGAAAAATGGTCTGGTCAATTACAGGGATTAGCAGGGTATGATAAAAAATGGGCACTGGACTTGGGGGCGTTTCAGGTAGGGGAAAAGCTAGGTGCGACCCTTTTTGCGAAAGCGAATAATGCAGGTGAGCAAACCATGTCTGCGCAGGATTATTTGGGATTGAAGGGATTTCAAATACTTAATAAGAAAATGAAAAGATACGGCACTATTGATGATATTTTTCCGAAGAGCTTTAGGATTGCGCCCCAAACGACCAAGAATTTAGACGCAATTATTGCAGGCGGGCTCGACTATGATTTTAATGAGACGAAATCCATTAAGGGGGATTTTATGTTGGCTCAATTAAACCGCAATGAACAAGAGTTTTTTCATAGAACCTATCTAGGGACGAAGGATGTGTGGAGTGGGCAACAATTGACGGAATCGGCGCAGCCTATACTAGGTATTAGTGTCCTTGCGGAAAACAAAATAAGCAAACAGTTCTTTATAGAAATGGGTCTTAGTGCCAATTATGAAAAAAATGATTTTGATAAACAGATAAAAGGATATTTTAATTTGCAAGATTTTGAGCTGGATAACCACCAAGCAAAAAAGCAATGGGGCTTTGTGCCCGAGATAAAAATGAAGTATTTTCCCAATGATAAAATACGGACAAGGTGGCAAATTTCATACTCGACGGATGAGAAGCAGCGGGCGTTAGACCTGACCGATATTGTGCCTTTTTTAGGCTTGAATTTGGCACCACAAAATGGACTGTATAGCTTTGAACAGTCTTTGCAGTATCGTACTCAAAAGGCAGTTAGCTTTGCGGATGCCACCTATGAATTGAAAAAAGCTTGGTATTGGGGCATAGAAGCTACCAACGAAATCGGGCGTTATCAAAAAGATTATCTGGCGACAGCGACTTCTTTTGCTGGAAGGGTGCAGCTTGCGCAAAATCTAAATTCTTATAAGCTTAAGTTAGTGTTAGACACCACCAATTGGCTGATAAAAACTGGATTGTCATTAGCAGATAATCGGGTGCAATTAGATTCTAAAACCGAAAAAATACCTTTAAAATTACTCCCGAATCTGACGTTAAAATATTTATTTAGTCGGTTGAATTTCATCATGTTTACTTTAAATTCAGATTTGGAAATGGCTCCTGAGCAATATGGGCATTCCATCTTAGAAGCGGTGGATAGTCGCCAAAGTCAAGCGTATGACATTGACTGGCAAAAAACCAGTAATCGCCAAAGCTATGCGCTAAGCTACCTTAAATTTGGGCTAGCTCGCGGGGGCATGATCTATGCGCTGGTGACTTACTCGACGGCAAAAAATCCTATCGGGACAAATGTCGTAGCTCAGTCGGATTATGCGCAGATGCAATTAATTCGCTTACCCGAGCAAAAAACATTTAACGCAAGGCTAAATTTTAGAAATCGAGTAACCAAGCACCTTTTTGCGAAAGCAAGCTATGACTTAATGGATGTCGATGGATTCAGTGCTCATCAAAATGAAATTTCGGGCTTTCATCGAACTAGGCATCATTTTAGTCTCGGACTTTCGTCAAAATGGAAAAAGAAAATTAATTATAAAGTCAACTATTCCTTGAATTTGACCAACCAGCGATTTGGCATCAATCCAACGTCACGCCAGTACATTCGACATGTCCCTGCAATTGAATTGAGCTATGGAAACAAGGAAGGTTTTTTGTGGAAAAGTAACTTGGGATATCGCCAGTCATCCACACAATCCGCTTCCGCAAAAAACTGGAAATTGGATACGGATATTACCTACAAGCGCAAAAAAAGCAAGTTCCGATATTTTATCAAAGGACGCAACTTGTTAAGTCTGACCCCTACCCAACAAATAGATGTACGCTTTTCGCCAGCATATATTGAAGAGATTTCGTATCGCAATTTTCCGGGCTACGTGATGGCCGGTCTATCCAAAGATTTTTAGCCAAGAGCCATGTACAGCCGAACGGCTGAGCGGCTCCTATGCAATGCAAGATGGTTGCACCGCTAAACCCGTTACACCGCCAATCCCCGCCGATACAAAACCCACTGCCCAATCCCCCGCGCGCCGAGAAAAGCCATCAAAGCAAACCATAAACTATGCACCCCAAGGCTAGACGCAGTCACATAATACACCAATAAAAAGAGAATAAAGGCTATAATCATCGTATTGCGCATGGAGCGCGTAGCGGTCAAGCCAATAAATACGCCATCCCAAATATAAGACGGAGTGCCGATAATTGGCAAGAGAATCACCCAGAAAAGTAGTGGACTGGCATATTCGATAACATCATCCTGATTGGTGAAAATTTGCAAGATATAATCGCCCGCTACACCATAAATAAAGCTATAGACCAATGCTAAGCCCATGCCCCAATAGAAAGAATACCGCACGGTCTCAGACAGTTGAGCATTGTCCTTTGCTCCTTTATAACGTCCGACTAAAGATTCTGTGGCATAGGCAAAACCATCTACTCCGAAGGACATCCAATTTAAAAATTGGAGTAGGACAACATTTGCCGCAAGGACTACTTCGCCCATCTTGGCGGACTGAGAATAGAAAAAGAAAAAAGTAGAAGATAAACACATCGTGCGGATAAAAATATCTCGATTGACCCGAAAAAAGGTTTTGAGCGGCTCTACTTGTATCATCGTTTTTTGCCGAAAGGCCACAAATAAATAACTATATCTGTAGCCAAATATCATCAAGCCTGCGACTACTCCAACATATTGGGCAATGACCGTACCCCATGCCACACCATCGACTTCCATTCCCATCCAAAATATGAAAAAATAACTCAATACAATGTTGATAACATTAATGATGATGGTCAATACCAACGGCGTCATCACGTTTTGCATACCAAAAAAGAAACCGAATAGCCCATATAACGCTAAGGTGGCTGGTGCTGCCCAAATTCGGATATTAAAATATTCGTTGACAAGTGGTTGTAGGTGCTCTGGAGTTTGCATCAGATAGCTCATCATGACACGAATGGGCGCCTGGAAGAGCAAAAGGGCTAGGGCTATCAAAACACCCAACAACAAAGCCCTTCCTACGGTGTGAATCATCTGAGACGCATCATTGGCACCATAAGCTTGGGCGGTCAACCCCACAGTGCCCATACGCAGAAAGCCAAAATTCCAATACAAAAAATTAAAAATCATCGCACCAAGTCCGACCGCTCCAAGATGTGCAGCAGAGAATTGTCCCATAAGAGCCGTATCCACCGAACTAAGCAGTGGCACCGAAATATTAGTGATTATATTGGGGATGGCTAGCCCTAAGATTTTCTGTGAAATACTTTTTGATGTAGAATCTTGCACTGATGTTTTGATAAGCCTAGATTTCTATTGTTTGTCTTTCGCCTTGACCATTTTTAAAAATTGAAGGATACGGTGGCTAGACACATTTTTGGCCTTTGCCAATTCGAAGGCTTTTTCCCCTGCTTCAATCGCCTTGGGATAATCTTTGGCTTCTGCAAGTAATTGTGCATAAGCAAAATAGTATTCCCACAAGCCACCAGTTTTGGATGATTTTTTGGCTAGAGAAAGCGCCAGTGCTAGTGTTTGTTGGTTTTTGGGAAAAGCCTTGTAAATGTCCATCGCAAGTGCATTTTGCTTAGACGCATCCTTCTTGACGATCTTTTTAGCGTATTTTTTGGCAGCTTTCAAGTATTTCTCGGGTTTCTTTAGCGCCGCATAGTACTTCATGTCCGCCAAGTACCCAAACGCCTTGGCTTCAGCAGGATAATTATCTTTCATCTTTGTTTTCGCTTCCGCTAAAAGACCTTCATCTTGAAATTCAATCGCTGTCATTATGGTTTGGTTACAAGCTGATTTGATGAGCTGATTGACGTCTTTTTTTGATTTTAGGGCTTCGATAGCCGCCCGGTGCTTGATGAGAAGGTCAAACACTTTAGAGTCAGCATTAACGACCGCATTATAAATAAAAAGCAGGTTTTCTTTGGTCGTCAAATCTTTTTGCGCACGCAGGTATTGGTTGGCTGCTTTAGCGGAAGGTTTGCCAGCGTTATTGAGTGCTTTGACATACTTGCGTAAAAAGGCGGCATCGTCTTTTCCTTGGGCAAAGAGCTCATCCATTTCGTCCACGTTATCAAAAAGGGCAAGTGCGTCTCTACCTAGTTTTATCAATCCATCTGCTCTTTGACCGCCTACTTTTTTCTTGATGATTTCGCCTTCCGAATTAATAAACAACAAAGTAGGGTAGGCGCTGACATTGTATTTGGCTCTAAAGTCCACATCGCCTTTTTCCATATCAATTTTCATATTGATGAAGCGACTGTTATAAAAATCCCCAACTTTTTGTTGGGTGAAAACATTAGCGGCCATACGCCGACAAGGGCCACACCAGGAAGTATTGGCATCTACAAAAATCAATTGGTCACTTTGTTTGGCTAATTCTAGCGCTTCTTTCCAAGTACCATGAAAAAACTCAATGCCTTGCGCATAGCCTGTGCTAGCCAAAAAGGCGATAAATCCCAAAAGAAATAGGAAGCGTCTAAAAATCATAACGGCTTATTTTGAGCATCTAGAGAATCTCTATATGCAGATTGATAAAGTAAATTTTCAAATTGTTGGCGCTCTCCACGAAATACATTAAAGTCAACACAGCCCTTGATGCCTTCCAAGTGTCCACAATCGCCGTATTGCCAAAACGTCCATTGACGCCCAAATGGTATAAATGGCGGGTTCTTTTGTGAATTGTATCTGGCAATCCAAATCGGATAACCATCAAATTCTTCTCCGGTAAAATGGGACAAATAAAACTTTTGATTGGTATAAATGATGGGTTTTACGCCATAGTGCTTTTCAATGGCTTGTAGCCAAGTGAGTGTATTTTTCCGCAAGGTCTTATTTTGGAGTTTGCCTGTAATCTCCGCATCCAAAACAGGGGGCAAATCCCCTTTTTGCAATTTTACGGTATTGATAAAATGCTTGGCTTGATCGGCAGCAGGCGAAAATGGACTGAAAAAATGATATGCACCACGTTTGATGCCTGCTTCTTTGATCTCGCTCCAAAATTTATGAAACATAGTATCCTGATGCTCGCTGCCTTCTGTTGCTTTCACAAAGGCAAAATCTATTTCTTGCGCCGCCACGAGCCTCCAGTCAATATCTTGCTGATGGTGTGAAATGTCTATTCCTTGCACCGTATAATCATCCATACGCTTGGTTTCTTGCGTGCAGGACAATAACGTCAAAAATAGTACAAAGCTCAGGTGCTTCAAATCGTGTGTTTTTTAGGGGGATTGTAGGCTTATTGTCTAGTTAATCAGTATTACTTTCATCCAGACAGGTTCTACAGGTCGATCTCCCTTTTTCGTTTTTACTGCGGCAATTTTGTCTATGACATCCATACCTTTGATTACATAACCAAAAACAGTATATTCCATATCTAGTTGTGGTGTGCCCCCTTTTTCTAGATATTCTTTTCTTTGGCTCGGGCTATAGGTGAAGTCTCGCATCTGTTCGATACGGTCTAGCATGTTGTTGGTGACTTTTTTGCCTTGCACAATATAAAACTGAGATCCCGAAGAGCGTTTTTCGGGATTAGAAGGACCACCAGTACGGGCAGCGGCGATCGCTCCTTTGATATGGACTAATTTGGGGGTAAACTCCGCCGGGATAGTATATCCAGGGCCTCCTGTCCCCATAGCACCTTTCATGGTCTTCGAATTTGGGTCACCCCCTTGTATCATAAACCCCCGAATGACCCGATGAAATAGTAAGCTGTCATAAAAATTTTCTTCTGCTAATTTGGACAAATTGTCACGGTGTAGCGGCGTTTCGTCGGCCAGTTTTAGTACCATATTTCCGAAAGGAGTCTGAATCTCCACCAAGCAGTCTCTGGGCGCATCAATAACGACTTTTTGTTTTTTTGTTTTGGTTTTACCACCTTTGATGGCCTTCAATACGACATTGTAGTTGCCGGATTTGGTGTAGTGATGCGTAGGAGCTTCTTCGGTGGATGTTTGTCCATCGCCAAAATCCCAAAGATATCGGTCTGCTTTTTGGGAGTTATTGGCAAATTGCACATCTGCTGGAGCTGTATATTTCGTTGCATTAGTCGAAAATTGGGCAATCGGTTTTGAGCACGAAGCCACCAAAAGGAGCAGGAACATTCCAAGAGTAAATTGTTTCATGTATTTCTTATGTTTTTAGTACAAAGTTAGGGTTGAGAAGCGATGATTTTATCGAAGTAAGAAACGGCCATTATCATCAAATATTTTTCTTTTTCTTCTTCGCTTCCGCTAAAAGGCTTAATTTCTCGCCAATGTGGCCATCCATCTTCATCGTATTTGTCAAATTCAAAATATCCTTCGATACTCATTAGGCGGCAGGTTGCAATATGCAAAAGGTATTCCTTTTCTATCTTTGTAAACTCTTCTCTCAAGTCTCCAAACTCTTGGATACCAATTAGCATCAGGATTTTATTAAAATCGGGCAATTGCTCTAAGCTCAAAGTATCCTTGACAAAGTGCCTGATTCGGAGCCATTCAAAATCTAATTGCCATTCTTCCATCCATTCAATTTTTTAGGAAGCAAAAATAGGGTTTTTTATTTAGATGGGGTAGCTGCGCTCCTTTACGGTTTGCGAAACTTAGTAAAGCTAAAAAAATAAACATCAAATCTACCGCTCTAACCGTTGGGGCAAGAGTTTTGTAAACCTTGGTCTTCCGGTTTGCGAAACTTAGTAAAAGGTTTGCGAAACTTCGTAAAACTTGACAAACAAACATCAAATCTACCGCTCTAACCCATTGAGCAAGAGTTTTGTAAACCTTTTACCCTGAAACATCAAATCTACCGCTCTAATCCAATGAGCAAGAGTTTTGTAAACCTTTTACCCTGAAACATCAAATCTACCGCTCTAACCCAATGAGCAAGAGTTT
>CAMZKG010000125.1 GCA_947311105.1 uncultured Saprospiraceae bacterium | reverse complement strand
GTGGGACATTGGGGGACGTTTAGCAAACGCATTTTTTCCTTTTTTTTTGGGGCTTGTGGTTTTTGGGCGTTTACCAAACGGATCCTTTTTTTTGGGCTGGTGGGACATTGGGGGACGTTTAGCAAACGCATTTTTTCCTTTTTTTTGGGGCTTGTGGTTTTTGGGCGTTTACCAAACGGGGGGAGTATTAGAAATCAGGGGGAAATACATGCGAAATATCTCTATTTATATTTAATTCAATCTTTACAAAAAATTAACCTGAGTATTTTTGTATAGCAAGGATAGTGGTTGTAAATTCGCAACCTAAATGAAAACGAAAAGACTTTTATGGAGACTTACTACATTGTCCTAGTGGGCATCTTGTTTATTCTTGCATTTTCTGATTTAATTGTAGGAGTAAGCAATGACGCTGTTAACTTTTTGAACTCTGCCATAGGCTCTAAAGCAGGAAGTTTTAATACGATTATGATTTTTGCCGCTTTGGGTATCTTGTTTGGGGCAGTTTTTTCGAGTGGGATGATGGAAGTGGCTAGAAAAGGGATATTTCATCCCCAAAATTTCTATTTTTCGGAGATAATGCTGGTGTTTTTGGCCGTCATGTTGGCGGATATCATCCTGTTAGATCTTTTCAATACCTTCGGAATGCCGACTTCTACGACGGTATCTATCGTGTTTGAATTGTTGGGGGCTGCTGTAGGAATGGCTTTAATTAAAATCTATCACCAACCAGATCATTTGGCCTTAGGAGAATACATCAACTCTACCAAGGCTTTGGCGATTATATCGGGAATACTTTTATCGGTCGTGGTATCGCTCTTAGGCGGGGCGATTGTGCAGTACTTTGTGCGTTTAGTGTTTACGTTTAATTATGAGCAAACGATGAAGCGGTACGGGGCTATTTGGGGGGCTTTGTCCTTCTCCGGTATCGTGTATTTTATTTTGATTAAAGGGGTGAAAGGCGCATCATTTATGACTAAAGAGCTCAAACATACCATCGGAGAAGAGTGGTTGTCTATCATCGGGGGGAGTTTTGTGGCTTTCTTTATTCTATTTTATATCCTTCAAAATATACTGAAAGTCAACATCTTACGGATTATAGTATTGGTCGGTACTTTTGCTTTGGCTACGGCTTTTGCCAGTAATGACTTGGTAAACTTTATCGGTGTCCCGATGGCGGCTTATCATTCCTTTCAATTTTATATGAATTCTGGTCAGGCCGCAGATAGCTTCTTGATGACGGATTTGGTGGGCAAAGTAGATACACAGATGTGGATGCTGCTGATCTCTGGATTAGTGATGGTTTTGACGTTGCGTTTTTCCCGCAAGGCACGTTCTGTGACGGAAACAGAAGTGAATTTGGGGCGACAAGATGAAGGATTTGAAAGATTTGGGTCTAATTTGTTTGCTAGGGTTTTGGTTCAATCCGTTGTCAATGGACACAAAAAAATATCCGCATTTATCCCTGCAAAGTTAAATAATGCTGTTTTGAAACGGTTTTCACCCAAAAAAAATGAGTCGATGGCAGAAGGAGAAGAAGTGCCACACTTTGATATGATACGTGCTTCTGTCAATATTTTGATGGCGGCGATTGTGATTTCTATTGGTACTTCGATGCATTTGCCCTTATCCACTACTTATGTTACGTTTATGGTCGCAATGGGGACTTCATTATCCGATAGGGCTTGGGGTCGAGAGAGTGCGGTGTATCGTGTTTCAGGAGTTTTGGCAGTAATTGGTGGGTGGTTTTTTACCGCATTGTTTGCCTTTACATTGGCATTTGTTATAGTTAATTTACTGTATTTTGGGGGTAAATTTGCGGTAGTAGGGATTATTCTTACAGCAGCATTCTTTATGTACCAAACACATTTTTTACACAAAAAACGGGAAGCGAAGAAAGACAAACTGCTCAAAGAAGCCCAAGAAATAGGTAAGATGACTAGTGAGAAGTTAGTGGAAAGAAGTAGGTCAACCGTTAACTCTTTTATGAGTGAATTTGAAAGAATCATTCAGGATACTTTGATTAATTTGACCAAAGAAAACCGTAAGGGCTTGCGCAATAATTTTGCGGAGTTTTTGGATCTAAATGATATGACCAAAAATAAAAAGGATAATGTCAGCAAAGTCATTGATAAGTTGACGGATGATTCCTTGGAGTCGGGTTTTCAGTATGTCCAAGTGATGGATTATTTGAGAGAATTGACCCATAGTGTGCGACATGTCGTAGAGCCTTCTTTGACGCATATCGAGAATTCCCACAAGCCGTTGATTCCTGTCCAAGTGGAAGATTTGAATATCCTTGGCAATACTTTATCTAACTTTGTGGACAAGGCTTCCCTAGTCGTAGAGCAGGACAAATCCTTCTCATTTGCAGACTTAGGGACGTTAAAAGCTGCCGTCCTTAAAGAAATTGGGAAGGCACGTAAACGACAAATTAAACGAATTAAAGCCAATGAAGTAGGTACCCGAAATAGTATGCTTTACTTTGAACTCCTTACGGAAATGAAAAACTTTATCCTTTTTAGTTATGCTATGGTGAAGTCGCATGAAAGATTAATCGGAGCTTCGCAAGGGCAGGTTTTTGATGAAGTAGAATAGGCAGAAAATCGGAATTTGCCGAAAGGTCGATTTGCAAGCCCATTTGTTTTGTATAATTAAGGTGTGTAAAGGTAGGAGCGGTAGATGCCTAAAACGCTTCTCTTGTTTTGGCGGAATAATTCCTATCTTCGCCCTATGTTACCGACAAAAAATATTGGCATTTTGGCGCATGTTGATGCAGGTAAGACTACATTGACCGAAAATTTTCTCTTTTTGAGTGGACAGACACGCCAAAAAGGGAGCGTGGATGATGGGTCTGCCATCACCGACTCCATGTCTGTTGAGCAACAACGGGGTATTTCTGTACGGTCCACAGCCGTTATTATCCCTTGGAAAGACCAGATAGTCAATGTGTTAGATACGCCAGGGCACGTGGATTTTTTTTCCGAAGTAGAGCGTGTGTTGCGTGTGTTGGACGGGGCTATTGTGGTCCTTTCGGCTGTAGAAGGAGTCCAAGCACATACCGTTACATTGGTCAATATTTTACAAGAAATGGGTATTCCTTTTATCTTTTTTGTCAATAAAATGGATAGAGATGGAGCCAGTTTTGAGTCTGTCTTGGAAGCTGTGCAAAAGGATTTTGGTATCCATCTACTGCCTATTAACTGCCCCATAGATGAGGGGACAGGTCAAGTTAGTATTGTTGACTTTTGGAATGAATCCCACAAGTATTCAGAGCTAAAAAATCAAATTATTGAGCATATCGTAACGTATGATGATGATTTGTTGGAGCGATTTTTAGAAGAGCAGCCCCTTGCGGGGAAAATAATTTTGGAGCAAGGGTTGAAGCGAGTCTTTGACGGCGTATTAATTCCAGTCTTGGTCGGTTCTGCCAAAAATAGTCTTGGCGTAGAAGCTTTGTTAGATGCGGTGGTGAGCTATTTGCCTAGCCCCAAACAAGACATGTCTTTACCTTTTTCTGCTTTGGTTTATAAGGTGGAACACCATAAATTGCACGGTCGGTTGGCACATATTCGGGTGTTTGATGGTCAAATTAAAAGCAAAGATACTGTCTTCTTGCCCCGCATTCAGGAGACAAAAAATATAGGTGTTACCAAAAAAGTACGACTAGATAAATTAGAAGATGTCAGCGGATTAGTCGCTGGGGATATCGGTATAATAACAGGGGTTTCAGACATTTATGCAGGGGATGTTTTGGGAGCAGCAGGCCGAATACCACCACCTACTGTTTTACAAAATCCAGTAATGGCTGTTCAGGTTATCCCCAAAAATATGCAAGATTACCATGCCTTGCGGCAAGCGCTCCAAATATTGGATAGTGAAGATCCATCGCTTGCGCTAAAATGGTATAAAGAAAGCCAAGAGTTTCATTTGAAGATCGTGGGGCCGATGCAAACAGAAATTTTAGAAAACCAAATTTTAGAACGTTTTGGCATTTTGGCGCGATTTGAAGAGCCAACAATTATTTATAAAGAACGTCCTTTAACCAAAGCCGAAGGATTTGTTCGGTATTGGATGCCTAAACCTTGCTGGGCTATTATGACTTTTTTGATTGAACCAGGTGAGTTAGGGAGTGGGGTGGTCTATGAATCAAAAGTCCGAACCAGTGATGTTCATAAAAAATATCAGAACGAAATTGAACGAACCATTCCGAGAGCGTTGAAGCAAGGTATTAAAGGATGGGAAGTAACAGACCTAAAAATTACGCTGATTCAGGGAGAAGACCATGAAGTGCATTCTAGGCCGGGAGATTTTATTTTGGCGACACCAATGGGTATTTTACGTGGGTTGGAAGCATCAGGAACGGAGTTTTTGGAGCCTGTTTTGGATTTTAAGATTAAGGCGCCCGAAGAGATGCTTGGCAAAGTTGCTAGTGATTTGACGCGAATGCGTGCTCGATTTGGTAGTCCTAGTTTTGCTGCTGGCTATTTTAGTTTGGACGGGGTTGTTCCTGCCGCCACATCTTTGGGATATAGTATTCAATTGAGTTCCATGACATCGGGCAAAGGGCGTCTTGTTTTTCGATTTAGGGGATATGAGCCATGTCTTGATAATGAAGGAGTTGTGCGTTCATACCATGGGGTTTGTCCGTTAGATGAAGCTAAGTGGATTTTGCATCAACGGGGAGCTTATAAAGCGGATGAACGGGAGCGGTGAGCGCTTATTAATTCTCTTTTTATTACTTTGTCAAATTTTATCCAAGCTGGATGTATGTTGTAGCGTCCCCAAAAACAAGACCAAAAGCTAAGACAAAAAAACATTAATTTCGCCATTATAGAGCCCCAAACCACATCACCCCCCAAAATAAACTAAAAACAGTAAATAAACGTTATGAATTAATGAATCGTTTAGGCAATGTCCTAGCCGTGATATCCGACAGAAAAATACCTAAATCCTATACCGTGAATAGTACTTTTGCCGATTATGATGAAATGAATGGCATGTTTTTTTCAAAAATGAATGAAATCTCAAAATTTTTTGTTTTTGTTTATCTATTAGTACAAATTTCTTGTAGCCCAATTATACATATTCCAGGACGGTTTGCGTCAGCATCTTGTGATAATAATACTGAAATTGAATTTAAAGCTAATGGAACTTTTGTGCTTACACAGAAGAGTATTGAGATTGAAAAATCCTGCAAAGGAGAGTGGTGTTGGTATTTGCCAAATAGAATTATTATAAATTGTGAGAATGAATTAGAAGTAATACGAGTTTTATCTAACGGATACATGGAAACTCCAAAGGATAGTATTCTTATTATTGGTAAGAGAAAGATAAAAATGGGTAATATTATTTTAAGAAAGGTTGAGTAAAGATTAATATCCCCAAAAAACAGACCACAAGCTAAGGAAAAAGAGCCATTCAAGATATCAGGAAATCCCCCCCACAAAATTATGCGGAGTGATGCGTCTCAATTCATCTTTGACCGCTTCAGGAATATGCAGTTCTCCGATGAAAAAATAAATATCATTGGCGGTGATAGTTGACTTGCCGCGAGTCAACTCTTTGAGCGCTTCGTAGGGTTGTGGGTACTTTTCACGTCGAAGGATGGTTTGGATGGCTTCGGCTACGACTGGCCAATTATTTTCTAAATCATCCCATAGTTTTTCTCGATTGAGCGTTATTTTGGACAGTCCTTTGAGTAGGGATTTGATGGCGATGATGGTGTGTCCAAAGGGGACGCCCATATTACGCAAAACGGTACTGTCTGTCAAGTCGCGTTGAAGTCTAGAGATGGGCAGTTTTTCCGCAAGGTGACCAAAAATAGCATTGGCTAGACCAAGGTTACCTTCTGCATTCTCAAAATCAATGGGGTTGACTTTATGGGCCAGCGCTGACGAGCCGATTTCTCCTGTCACTGTTTTTTGGCTGAGATAGTCCATGGAGATATATTGCCAGAAGTCTTTCGACAAATCTAAAAGAATCGTATTGATGCGCTGAATGCCTTGAAAGATGGCCGCCAAATTGTCATAATGCGCAATCTGGGTCGTAAAATGTTGACGTTTTAGACCGAGATATTCAGACACAAAACTATCCGCAAAACGATGCCAATTAATATCAGGATAGGCAATTACATGGGCATTTAGGTTGCCTGTAGTCCCCCCAAATTTTGCGGTAATCGGAATCGATTTTAGCAGCTTCAGTTGGTTGGTAATGCGTTCAATAAAAACTTGAACTTGCCAATCTGCGGTGGTCGGTGTTGTAGGTTGGCCGTGCGTATGAGCAAGCATGGATGTGCCTTTCCATTTTTGCGCAAGCAGTGTAAGATGCTGTAACAGCTTGTCTATCAATGGATAATAACTATTTTCTAAGGCATTTTTGAGCAGCAGCGGGATGGCGGTATTGTTGATGTCTTGTGAAGTCAAACCAAAATGAATAAACTCTCGGTCTTCCGACAAATCCATCTCCACAAATTGTTGCTTCAAAAAATACTCAATCGCTTTGATGTCGTGATTGGTCGTTTCTTCAATTTTTTTGATTTCTTGGGCATCTCGAATCGAAAATTTTTCAAAGATGTCATTCAAGTCATCAATGCGACTTTCGTCAAAATCTGCTAATTGCGGAAGCGGATATTGAACTAAGGCAATAAAATACTGAATCTCTACAAAAAGCCGATGCCGAATCAACGCATATTCTGAAAAATACTCGCTCAGCTCTTGCGTCTTAGTATAATATCTACCGTCAATAGGAGAAATTGCTTTTAGCATCTTTCTAGTCTTTGTTTAGTTCTTCTATTTCTTTTTGCCAATCGACTCTTGCGAGAAAAATGAATATAAATCCAACCATAGACAACACTAACTTAAGCACAAACCCCGATAAAGGGCCATTAAAGTCAAGCCATCGTAGAAAAGAGAATTTGGCTCCGAAAAGCATCAAAATCAAGGATAATAAGCCTAGCCCTGCCATCCCAAAGCCAAGAATTGATAAAATAGTGGTTTTGCTCATGATGCAAAGATAATAAAAAATTACGTACAACGGTTTGAGAAACCTTGCCAAGCAAAGCAAGACAGACAGAAATGCCAAGCGATTAGATTAAAACAGTGGTTTCTTAAACCTTAGCCACTAGTGGTTTCTTAAACCTTAGCCAAACCTTAGCCAAACCTTAGCCAAACCTTAGCCAAACCTAAGCCACTAGCGGTTTCTTAAATCTTGCTAGACTTAAGATGAAACGAAAATATACCAAGCAATTGGATTAAAAATCGGGGTTTGTGAAACCTAGCTGAAAAAAAAAAGCTACCTTTACAACTGAAAAAATAGCTAAGCCATTGACTTTTCAAGAGATTTTAAAAGACGTAAAGAAAAAGAAATTTTCGCCCATCTACCTACTGCATGGGGATGAACCTTATTTTATTGATAAACTCACCGAAGCAATTGAAAAAAATGCCTTGGCGGAGCACGAAAAAGCATTCAATCAGGATGTTATTTATGGAAAGGATATTGACTTGCCTAGGTTAAAGTCCTATCTGATGCAGTACCCTGCAATGGCAGAAAGAAGGGTCGTTATCGTCAAGGAAGCTGCTGATTTTAAAGGGTTTAAGGACTTGAAAGCCTATTGGGCGAAGCCCAATCCTGCGACTGTCTTTGTGATTGCCCATAAGTATAAGAAGTTTGGGGCGGGGCTGGCAGCTATCAAAAAAGTGGGAGTCGTCTTTGAGTCCAAAAAAGTCTATGATAATAAGCTTCCTGCGTGGATTACCGATTATTTGAAGTCCAAAAATAGAGAAATAAAACCCAATACATCGCTCCTTTTGGCGGAATATTTAGGCAACGATCTCGCCAAAATTGCCAATGAGCTAGAAAAAATACATCTTAATATTCCCCAAGGTACTGCCATAGACAATGCCATCGTCGAAAAATATATAGGCATCAGCAAAGAATATAATGTCTTTGAATTGCAAGATGCTTTGTCCGCAAGGAATCACGAAAAAGCGATGCGGATAGCTTATAATTTGTCTGCCAATATCCACAAACAGCCTTTGATTTTGATACTGGCGAGCCTATTTGGGTACTTTTCTAAGATTTATATCGCTCACAAAAATAAATCCAAATATGATTCGGAGTTGGCAAAAGCGCTTGGGCTGCGGTTTCAATTTCATGTGAAGAATTATCGGCGGGCTATGCAGGCTTTTCCCTTGCCAGAAGTCCAACGTTGTATGGCATTACTACGAGAATATGACCTTAAAGCCAAAGGCTTGGATAATGCGTCAGCATCCCATGGTGAATTACTGGAAGAGTTGATTTTCAAGACTTTAAACCCGGTAGCTCATGCATATTGATATCATTTCGGTGGTGCCTGCCTTGTTGAAAGGGCCTTTTAGCGAGTCCATCATAAAGCGGGCTCAAGCCAAAGGTCTTTTGGAAGTTGAAGTTCATGATTTGCACGAATTTGGCAAGGGCAAATATCGCCAAGTAGATGATTATCCTTATGGCGGTGGTGCGGGCATGGTATTGATGATTGAGCCGATGGTGGCATGTATTGAGTCCTTGCGGAAAAAGCGGGATTATGATGAGATTATTTTTATGACCCCTGATGCGCCTGTATTGAATCAACCGATGGTCAATGGGCTGTCCATGCTGAAAAATATCTTGATTATTGCGGGGCATTTCAAAGGGATTGATGAGCGGATACGGGAGCATTATGTGACGAAAGAAATATCTATCGGAGACTATGTCCTTTCGGGGGGCGAGTTGGCGGCTGCCGTGTTGGTGGATGCGATTGGGCGGATATTGCCTGGGGTTATTGGTGATGAAACTTCGGCTTTGACTGATTCTTTTCAAGATGGAATGTTATCGGCTCCAGTCTATACCCGACCTGTAGAATTCAATGGTTGGGCTGTTCCCGATGTCCTGTTGAGTGGTCACCATAAAAATATCGACGCTTGGCGGGAAGAACAAGCTTTTGAACGAACCCAAAAAAGACGACCTGATTTGTTGGAGTAGCTATTGCTAGGCAGACGAACGGTCGTTCGTCTCGACGTACCAAAATCTGAAACTGATAGTTGTACAGACGAACGGCCGTTCGTCTCGACGTACCAAAACCTGAAACGGATAGTACACCCGAACGGCCGTTCGGCTCGACGTACCAAAGCCAAGAGCAACAAGAAACAAGCAAGAAGAAACAAGAAACACTAACTCATGTCAAATCTATTAGAACAAATACAAGCCAGTTTTTTGGCAGAAAGTGATCGGATATTGGCTATTCTTCCTGATTTTGCGATAGGATTAATGGGTTTGATATTGGCATGGATTATTGGCAATCGTGTCAAGTCCATCACCAAAAAGCAATTGGCAAAACGAATGGACGACCCATTTTTGGCTAATTTTTTGGCGCGATTGCTAAAAACTTTTATCCTAATCGGGGGATTATTGTTTTTTCTGCAAAGAATAGGATGGGGGGATGCTGCGGCAGGTATTATGGCAACGGCAGGGGTTGGAGCTTTTGTGATTGGATTTGCATTGCGGGACATCGGAGAGAATTTTTTGGCGGGGATTATTATGGCGTTTCAGCGACCATTTAGGGTGGGGGATACGATTGAAGTAAACGGTATTTCGGGCGTAATACTCGGCTTGTCCTTGCGGGAAACACATGTCAAGACCTTTGATGGAAAGGATGTATTTATTCCCAATGGCTTAATCCTGAAAAATCCATTATTTAATTTTACCATTGATGGATTTATGCGAAAGGACATCACGATTAATTTGGCACATGATGCGGATATTGACAAGGCGATTGATGTTGTCCAACAGGCGGTACAAAGTGTAGCAGGCGTACTAGAAGGCCAAAAATCTCCAACTATCTCCGTGACGGGAATAGACCTAAATGGATTACAATTGCAGGTTTTTTATTGGATAGATACGGATAGTCCGATTTCGGGGACGGTCATTCGGAAGGACGTCATCCAGCAGTCAGTTGCCAGCTTGCGCAAAAAAGGTTTTATTCTGCCACATGCTCAACTTGATGTGAACAACAAGTAGAAAAAACTGATTTTTCCTTAATATCGTTTTTGCACCTTATCCCCGAATTCCACGACTTGTAAATCACTGATTTTTTCCTTGCCACCAATCGTAAATCGGATGGCGGTACGTATGGTATGGATACCCGTTATACCTGCCGCCCCAGGGTTGATGTGGAGTAAATCAAATAAAGGATCATGAATCACCTTTAAGATATGAGAGTGCCCACAGACATATAAGTCGATATTTTCTTTGAGTAAGATATTTTTTACTCTAGTGGTATATCTGCCGGGGTAACCGCCTATGTGCGTGATAAAAACCTTGACACCTTCAAGCTCAAAGAGTTGATTCTCAGGGTATTCTCTGCGGAGCTCTGGCACATCAATGTTGCCATACACAGCCCGTAAAGGTTTAAGGGTTGCTAGCGTATCGGTGACCGCACGGTCACCGATATCGCCAGCATGCCATATCTCATCACAATCACTGAAGAAATCAAGGATGGGTTGATCAATGTAGGAATGTGTATCCGAAATAATACCGATTCGTTTCATGTATTATTTCTTAAAAGCTAAGATGGTTTTTTCAATAATGTCTGCACATTCCAAAACTTGGTCATGAGTCATGACTAACGGCGGTGCAAAACGGATAATGTTTCCATGAGTCGGCTTGGCCAAAAGTCCATTATCTCTCAGCGCCAAACAGATTCTCCAAGCCGTATCACTATCTTCGGTATCATTAATTAAGATGGCGTTTAACAATCCTTTGCCGCGTACTTTGGTCACAAGGTCAGACTTGGCGATTAGTTCGTTCATTTTTTCTCGGAAGAGATTACCTAGAGTCATAGCATTTTCCGCAAGGTTTTCATCCTTCACCACTTCCAACGCTTCGATAGCGACGGCACACGCCAAGGGGTTGCCCCCAAAAGTAGAGCCATGTTCTCCTGGTTTGATGGTCAACATCACTTCGTCATCTGCCAAAACAGCAGAAACAGGCATTGCGCCCCCAGAAAGCGCTTTACCCAAAATCAAGATATTTGGCTTGATGTCGTAATAATCGCAAGCTAAAATCTTGCCCGTACGAGCAATACCCGTTTGTACTTCATCCGCAATAAACAATGCATTATTTTCTTGACAAAGTGCAAAAGCTTTGGGTAAATAATCTTCATCAGGCACAAAAACGCCTGCTTCTCCTTGTATAGGCTCGACGATAAAACCAGCGACATTAGGATCTTTTAGGGCTTGCGCCAAAGCGTCTAGGTCATTGTAAGGGATTACTTCGATGCCAGGAAGAAAAGGACCAAAATCATTGGTCGCATCGGGGTCAACTGAAGCCGATATAACACCTAGTGTCCGTCCATGGAAGTTGCCGCTAGCAAAAATAATCTTTGCTTGGTTTTCGGGTACTCCTTTTACTTTATACGCCCATTTTCGAGCTAATTTAAGTGCCGTTTCTACTGCTTCTACGCCAGTATTGATTGGCAAAACCTTATCATATCCAAAGAAAGAAGTGATATACTGCTCATATTTGCCGAGCATATTGTTATAAAAGGCGCGAGAAGTAAGGGTCAAAACCTGTGCTTGGGCGGTCATCGCTTTAATAATTCTTGGATGGCAATGTCCTTGATTAACGGCCGAGTACGCAGACAGAAAATCATAATATCTTTTTCCTTCGGTGTCCCAAACAAATACGCCATCTCCTTTGGCTAACACAACGGGTAAAGGGTGATAATTGTGTGCCCCATACTTATCTTCCATTTGGATAAAGTCTTGGGCTGTAGTTTCTTTAATCATTTTTCAATTTTTGAGCAAAAATAGGGTTTTTTTGCTAATATTGTTCAATCGTTGAGCTTACTCCGAAAAGTCGTTGTAGTCTCTAACTAAGGAATGGTGCGAAACTTTATTTTGTTCAATCGTGCAATCGTTCAACTGAAACCAGGCAGAACCACTGTTAAAACTGGACTCCCAGCATAAAACTTTACGAAATCTCCAAACAAAAATGCTTATTGATTTTTCGGAGTGGGCTCAATCGTTCAATCGTTGTTCAATCGTTCAATCGTTCAATTGATTGTAAGAAATAGTACTCTTACCAAATATTTAGGCATTGAACCAATAAACGCCAAAGGCAATTGAACGCCAAAGGCAAAATAAACGCCGAAGGCAAAATAAACGCCAAAGGCAAATTGAACGCCAAAGGCAAATGAACGCCGAAGGCAAGTTGAACGCCGAAGGCAAAATGAACGCCAAAGGCAAAATGAACGCCGAAGGCAACTACCGTATCAAAGTAACATCACCAGAATAAACTCCATGTTCTCCATTCAAAAATAGGACATCTGCCACATAGATGAATACGGCAGGATTCACTTTTTGACCCCGAAAATTACCATCCCAACCAGCCGTAGAGTCATTGGGAGAGATGTTTTTGCCGATGTATAAAAGAGTGCCCCAACGATCATAAATCTTTAGCTCGGGAATGGACGCTACTCCTTTGTTGGTGTAGAGTCGAAATAAGTCATTCACCCCGTCTCCATTGGGTGAAAAAGCGTTGGGGATATATACGTTTTTGGTCGCATCAACATAGACCGTTACGGAATCAACGTAAGGACATCCATATTCGTCAATAGAAGAAACAAAATATTCTGTAGTATGATACGGCGTAGTCGTAACGGCTGTACAGTCATCACAATCAAGGTAGGTTGCTGGAGTCCAATGCAGCGAATCCGCAAGGTTCGTTGCGACATGGATATGCTCCGAATAGCCTAGTTGTACCGCAATGCTGTCTTCAATAATGGCTAAATAACTCGTCGCAGGGAAAAAAGATAAAATGGTGGTTTCGGTGGAGTCACAACCATAAATACTCGAAAATTCACTCAGGTAAGTGCCAGGCTCATCCGTCATTGTGCCATCAGGAAGCACAAAAGGAGTGTTGGGGCACGCTGTAATTATGGTGCTGTCTGCATAGACATTTTGGGTGACAAGATTTAAATGGATAATGCTGTCACAGCCTAAAATAGACGAAAATCCAACCATAGCCGTAGTATCCGAATAATAATAATTGCCCTGCCAATATAGTGAGTCGCCGGGACAAATGTAATTGGACTCTGTCGTGTTATAACTAGGATTAAATTGAAGGTAAAAGCTATCGGTATGTACACAAGATTTAAAAAATGATTGCACCCAGTAGTTGCCAGGTGTGTTTACTACAATACTTTCGGTGGTGTCGCCTACATTCCAAACATAATCGTTGTCCGAAACTTCTGTAGCAGCAAGTATTAAACTATCTCCTTCACAAATCCCTAGAGATTCATAAGTGCTTGCGCCAAAAGGGGTGAGTGAGACATAAAAAGAATCGATATAATTGCAGCCAGATAAGGATGTTTCCACCCAGTATGTACCGGGAGTATTTACATTGATGGAAAATTGTCCCGAGCCATTGTACCACTCATAAGACGCACCGACGACTCCAAAGGATGGTGTTAGATTAACATATTCATCATCGCAAATTGCAAAATTATTGATATTGACTGCATTATTTCCTAGTACGGCGACATTCATAAAGGCGGTGTCTAAAGTGTTACAAGCGCCCGAGCCGGTGGCAATGAGCATGACTGTATAATTGCCAGGCACATCAAAAGTATGATTGGGGTTTTTTAGTGTACTCGTAGTGTTATCTCCAAAATCCCAAAAATAATCTGTAGCCCCAACACTTAAATTTTTAAAACTTACGTCAAATGGCACGCAACCCGAAAAAGAAGGAGAAGGCAGACCATTGGCAACAATTAGCGGCTGTTCAAAATCAAACTTAATAACTCCTAAATTGCAATTGAACGAATTGTTGGTTTGAGAGTAGGCTCCCGTATTGGTCGGAAAGTCGCTATGTCCCCCGCAACCAGCACAGACTGCCTGATATATGGTACCTGTTTTATCAAATCGACTAGTGCCGCCATCGACATGTTCTCTCGAAATGGAGCCACCGAAATAGGTCGCGTATTCCAGTGCTACAGCATCCTTTTGGAATACAATAAAATAAAAGTCGCTCCCGTCGGTGGTCGATTGTATCGCATTGGCGGTGATGGGCATCCCATCAATTAAAGTCTTTTCATGATTGGTTTTGCCACCCCAACCAGAAAAATAAATGCGGTCACATATATCCACCATAAAAGCAGAAGGAGATAATTCTTTATTTCCTTTGCCGTTGCCGAAAATCGTAGAGAAGCCCGTCTGGCTTAAATCCGAATTTAATTTATGGATAAACTGGCTACTGCCCGGATTGGAAAAAACACCCGATGAGATAGGGTAAGTGCCTAAGTGCGATTGCCCTGTGACATAGACATTGTTTTCACTGTCGAAATCGAGAAAATAGGCACGGTCTTCTTTTGATGTTCCCAAGTAGGTAGAAGAAAGTATTTGGGTCGCATCAGGGCTAATCTTGGTCAAAAAACCATCGGAAGGCCCCCCTTGGTAAGTTGGGGTAAGTGCATTAAGCGTAGTCGGAAAATCTAAACTCTTAGTAAACCCGCAAACAAAAATATCTCCATTTTTGTCAATTTTTAAGCCAAAAATACCATCGTTCTCGGTGCCCCCAAGGTAAGTGCCCCAAATCATGGAACTCAAATCAAAAGACATTTTTATTAAACACCCATCTTTGGGCCCTGCATTAAAATTTGGGCTAAATACCCCAGGTGTAGTCGGAAAGTCTGAAGAAAAAGTCGTCGTGGCTACATAGATGTTATTCTCTGAATCAACAAATACTTCTCCCCTAGCATCGTCTCCATAATTCATCTCTGTAGTATTGATAAAATTCAATCCATCGTTGCCAGTCCCGCCTACATAAGTCGAGCCGACGATTCCCGTCCCATCTTCATTAAAAACAGTAAGAACAATATCTGAGCCTTTTGAGAAAGCAATTCCGCTAGAAGTTAATTGAGCTTGTCCTCCATTGAACGTAGGGTCGTATGCACCAGTGGTAATTGGGTAGTCATTGGAGCTAGTTGTGCCGAATACGACCAACTGCCCTAGTGAATTAACGATTAGGCTGTGCGGAATATCGCTTTGCCCGCCCCCAAGATAAGTTGAATAAATCAATTGGTTGCCACTAGGCGCAAATTTTGAAATAGCAATATCTGTTGCGCTGCCGCCAAAAACTGTTTGAAAAGCTCCCGTAGTGATTGGATATCCAGGGGCAAAAGACGCTCCAGCTCCATATAAATGCCCAAAGACGTCATACGTTGCCGAAAACCCCCAATTATCACTAGTCGAGCCCGAATAGGACGCAAAAACTAATGTTGGGTCAATGACTAATTCATAGTTTGGATTATATCCTTGCGGAAAATCAAAACCAACGACTTGTCCCTTGAGCGAATAGAAACAAGGGACGATGACTTTTTGTCCATTAATGATTTGGTAGGCATACGGTTCTTGTTCTATGATTTCGTTGACAGAAGTTTGGACGTGAAGTTTGTTTTTACGCAAGTAAATGCGATTAACTCCTTTGTATTCTAATTGAATAGCAGTAACATCCGCTTCGGGCTGCACGATAAAGTCGTATTTTACATCTTGACCAGAACCATAGATTTGAAAGCCAATACCGTCATAAATATTTTCATAGACAACTTGCTTGAACTCCCCCACATTCGATGCCCATTTAGACGGGTCGTTGCCGACAAAATAATTACGAAAGCTTTTTTTGCGCACCTTACTTTTATATTTTCTTTTTGCGGAAGCGCCGAGAAAGTTAATGTGGTAGGCATGGCAGTTGACGGTTTGCATGGGGTCCCAGCCGTCATGAGAGTGCCCACGTGAAGACAGATATTCGGCGTCAATCAAGAAAAAAGTCAACCGCGTATCTTCCAAAAACAAACGACCAATTCCCAAGTCCGCTTCGTACTGAATAAAATCATCCCATTGCCCCTTATTTTCAATAAATTGCAGGTGGCTGTTTTTACCTTTTTCTGGTGGGGCCGCATAGGTTGGTGAAAGCGAGCAAATAAAAATACTCATTAGAATATAAGAGCAATATTGGTTAATAGTGTTCATTGCATAGTTATTAAAAAGGGAAATAAAATTGCGAGTATGCCCGTAAAGTTAAGGAAGAAAAATATAAAATGCCTAAGAGTATGGCTTTTTTAACTTTTTTAACATCTTTTGGGAGTGTGAAGGAGTTTATTATTAAGGAGTTGAGCGTAAGAGAGTAATGTGCTTTCGATTTGTGCTGCCGCTCCGTAAAACCGTCATGCCGCTATACCATTATACCGTTTCTTTATCCTATTAACAAAAAAAGCTACAAAACCGAAGTTTTGTAGCTTTTTTGCGGAAGTAGTCCTGTTTTATTACAATGGTTCGGTAAAAAAAACAATACTCCAACGTAGCCTGCCACGCCTCCAACTTCTTCCTTGATTAAGGCAAAATTTGAAGGTGCTTGAAAGCTGTGTTGTAGCCGGCTACCGCCGTTCTCTCCCTTCGAGCACTTGCCGTACTCGACCCTGCGGGATCCTGCGGGATCGGTCGTTCACGTCAGAAGTTTACAGCGTGACCCGCTACGCCTACGTATTTACATCACAACCCTTTCTTAGCCCATAGCTTCACTATGGGCTAAGCAGG
>CAMZKG010000124.1 GCA_947311105.1 uncultured Saprospiraceae bacterium | reverse complement strand
AGGCATTTTTGTGTATGTTGAAGCTATTTTTTTTGAAGCGTAGCTGGGCTACGTGATAAAAAAATAGCAAAAACAGGCGCAAAAAGGGCATTTTGTGGCAAAAATCTGTGGGTACTTAAATAGTTGCCTTTTTTTAATGTTTAATTGCGAGTACTACTTAAAGTGCTTATGAGTTTGCTACCGCCTGCTAGTTTGCTGCCGCCCGCAATTTAATATCACGCAACGCCGCAACGTACTGATACCCGGAACTTTAAAGGTAGAAAGAATAAAATTTTTGAAAACCCTGCACCTTTCACCCTTTCACCCTTTACCTTAAATTAACTGGTAGATTTGTCGATAATTCCGACCAATTTCATCCAAATCAAGTCCATATCCGACGATAAAAGCATTGGGTATGTCAAAGCCGCGATAGTCAATTTGGACATCATGTTGAATAGCATCAGGCTTAACAAAAAGCGAAACGACGGCAATAGAATTAGGGTTTTGTTGCTTTAGGTCTTTGATGAATTGATTCATCGTTAGCCCAGAATCAATGATGTCTTCCACAATGATTACATCTTTTCCCGCAAGGGCATCAGGGAAATGACCCCTTTTGACGTTGCCCGTCGAAGAAGTCCCTTCGTAGGAAGACAATTTGATGAAACCCATCTCGCAAGCGCCTTTATAAGCACGCACCAAGTCCGCTCCAAAAATAAAAGAACCATTGAGAATCATCAGAAAATAAGGTGTTTTTTCTTGATAGTCTCGGTGGATTTGCGCCCCTAGTTCTTTGACACGATTTGCTAGTTTTTCTTCGTCGATATATACCGAAAAAACTCTTTCTCCAATTTGGACTTTTTGTGGTGCTGTGCTCATAGTTTTTGTTTTGGTGTGTAGGCTGCTGCTACTCGTTGTCATAAATGATGACCCCTTTGGCCATAAATTTTAGTTCTTTTTGTGGCTCGGTAATGGCATCAATGACTTCTTGTGGCTGTCCTGCATCAGAAGCGTAATGTTTTAATGTTTTTACGTCCGTCGTTTCGGTGTAAGCATAGCCATCCATGACCACTTTTTGACCAGACGCATCCTTGGGCATGAAGAATCCGTAGTCTTCAAATTGAACCAACATTTCTTCGCCATTGTCATCTGAGATTCTCATCCAACATCCTTTCTTTTGGCAAACGCTACTGATTGTACCAGAGACTTTGACGTTGAGCGAGTCCGCATCGCCTAGTATTCCAAGCATTTTGGCGTAAGGCACCGCATCATCAGGGGTGATTTTGGCTCCATAGTAATGCATACCATCTGTCGTGGTTTCTGTACTGCTGGATTCTTCCGTTTTTTGGGTGTCCGCTTGGCAAGCGATAAGTCCTAAGACTAATAGTAAAAAGAAGATTTTTTTCATGAGAATTTGATTTTGAAATGATTCGCACGTGCGAGTAATTGCGTGCAAAGATAAAAAAAAGACAGGAAGTGAGATGCTTTGGGTGGATAAAAATAAAAGTGATGCTTGTATTTATTTTGTTCAATTGTGCAATTGCGCAATCGTTCAACTGAATGTCTAGATGGAATTATTGCCAGAAGAAATTTTGTGATGTTCCCCAAAAATGCCTATTGACCTTTTGGAATGGATGGAAATGGGGCTATTGTCAAAATTAGTGCTATCTTTGCAGCCAATTTGCGCAAGCATACAACAATATGCGCTATAAGCGTGTTAAAACTACTTCAAATTCGGTGTTTGTGGCCGAAAAGACATAAATCAATAAATATATGGGTACGCTCATCATGGTAGGGCAGTTAATTCTGAGCCTTTCAATATTAATTATTTTGCACGAATGGGGGCATTACTCTACCGCAAAATGGTTTAAAACTCGGGTAGAAAAGTTTTACCTTTTCTTCAATCCTTATTTTTCTTTGATCAAAGCCAAGAAAATAGATGGGAAGTGGAATGTGAAGACTTTTGCGAAAGCAGACGATGATTTTCCCGAAGATAAAGACCCTGATAATACGACTTATGGTATAGGTTGGCTGCCTTTGGGGGGATATGTTAAGATTTCTGGGATGATTGATGAGAGCATGGACAAGGAGCAGATGGAAGCGGAGCCGCAGCCTTGGGAGTTTCGGACTAAACCCGCTTGGCAACGGCTAATTATCATGTTGGCAGGGGTATTTATCAATTTTGTACTGGGTTTTCTGTTGATGGGTTTTATGCTTTGGTACTATGGTGAAGAGTATTTACCGACTGCGGAAGTGAATCAATACGGTATTTATGCGGATTCTTTGGGACAAGAGTTAGGGCTTAAAACTGGCGATAAAATCTTAAAATTTGGCGATAAATCCTTTGATAAGTTTAATGATAGATTGGCTATCTTGGAGCTGGTTTTGAATGGTTCTGAGACGATAACTGTCGAGCGAGACGGCAAAGAAGAAGTGATTCGCCCCAATGCGGATATCATTAAATCTCTAGCGGCACATAAGAATCAAGCACATCCTATTTTTAGCTTTAGATTGCCGTTTGTGGCGGGTCAAATATTGAAAGATAGCCCCGCAAAAAGTGCTGGGATAGAAGTAGATGATAAGTTTTTGGGGGTAGATGGGGTAGAGACACCGTTTTTTCGGGATTTCTTAGCCTATGTCACAGAGCATCCTGGTAAAGACGTGAGTATTAAAGTGCAACGCGGTAATGACGTAATAGATATACCTGCTAAGATAGGCGAAGATGGCAAATTAGGCATTGCTCCTTATGGCCCAGATAAGTTTTTTGAGTTTGAGAAGGTCAAATACTCATTGGCGCAAGCATTGCCTGCTGGCGTAAAAAAAGGGTGGGGCTTTATTGATAGCCAAATCAAGGGTTTTGGTAAGATGTTTAGCGGTAAGATTAAGGCGACGGAGAGTTTGGGTGGTTTTGGTGCTTTCGCAAAAATGTACGGTACTGTGTGGGATTGGGAACGGTTTTGGAGAGTGACGGCCATTGTTTCTTTGCTTTTGGGTTTTATCAATTTGTTGCCGATTCCTGCACTAGATGGCGGTTATGCTTTGTTTTTGATTTTTGAAGTCGTGACAGGGATTAAGCCTAGCGACAAGTTTGTAGAAACAGCGGTGACTATTGGCTTTTTCTTGCTTATGGGTTTATTTGTTTTTTCTAACGGGCTGGATGTCTGGCGAGCTTTTGGGCACTGATGAATTATTTTGAATTTTATCAATTACCTGTTCGGTTTGGATTGGAAGTGGGTAAGCTGAAGCGGTTATATTTGCTGAAAAGCAAGGAGACGCACCCGGATTATTTTACTTTAGCTTCCGCAAAAGAGCAAGAAGGTGCCATGCACCAAGCTTCTATCAATAACGAAGCTTACAAGGTACTCGCTGACCCTAATCTTAGAACGAAACATATCCTAGAGTTAAAGGGAATTATCCAAGAAGGTGAGAAAAATGAGCTTTCGCCAAATTTTCTGATGGAAATGATGGATATTAATGAGCAATTGATGGATGCCGCCTTTGATCCAGCCGCACGCCAAGTAGTAGAAACCAATGTCAATGCCCTTTTGGAAGGCCTAAAAAATACCGAAAATCCTTTAATGATGGCTTTTGACGAAAGGAATGATGTGGTTATTCTACAAAAAATAAAAGAAATTTACTTTCAACGCAAATATTTGTTGCGGATTAAAGAAAAATTAAATACCTTTGCAACCCCGTAACGGGAAGTCCACATGCCGATGTGGCGGAACTGGTAGACGCGCTGGATTCAAAATCCAGTTCACGCAAGTGAGTGGGGGTTCGATTCCCCCCATCGGTACTTAAGAGCTCAACCATCTGGTTGGGCTCTTTTTGTCTCTATTAAGCCTGCCACGCTTCCAACTTCTTCCTTGATTAAGGGATAATGGTACACACAGGAGCTCTTGGGGGAAGAATGACTTGAAAATGACGTTGATTTACGCTCCTGTTACCGCGGTAAAGGCGGATGGCATGCCTAGCTCTTTGGACAATTGGTCGCTAGTGACTATTTCATTACAGCTTTCGCAAAAAAATATTGAAATTTTAGGAAATAATATGTAACTTGCTCCTGATGTGTGTGTATCCCCCCTTAGAGTTGCCTTTTTTGCTTTTCTGTAGAAGATGTTGTAATTTGGTTGTTGATTTTTTGGGGAGTAAGTTGGCATTCATTAAAAAGAACCACTCAAACACCTTGAATGACAGCAAAATTAGAACTTTTTGTATCTTTGCAATTCAAATAATACACGATGAGTAAATCAAACCTATTAGATACCAAGACACTTGCTTTCAATGACATAATTGGAAATGGGAAAATTTATACAGTACCCCAATTTCAAAGAGATTACTCTTGGGATCAAGACAATTGGGAAGATCTATGGAATGATATTTTAAATATTTATGAAGAAAACGACTCACATTATATGGGGTCAATCGTTCTTCAGAATAATGGAGATTCACATTTTCAAATAATAGATGGGCAGCAAAGGTTTACAACATTAAGTATTATCAGTTTAGCCATTATATCAAAAATAAAAGAGTTAGCAGCAGATAACATTGATAAAGAAGCAAATGAAGAAAGAGTTGACTTGTTGATAAAGGATTATTTAGGTCAAAAAGATTCTGTTTCATTAAAGTATTCAAGTAAATTATTTTTGAATGAAAATAATGATGGTTTTTACCAACAACGTCTTCTTAATTTTAGAGAGCCTGTAAATTACAATAAACTAATCGACTCCGATAAGCTTTTGTGGGATAGTTACCAATTTTACATTAAACGTGTTAATGAATTGTATGAAAAATTAAATAGTGGAGAAAAATTAGCATCTTTTCTAAAAGATGTTATAGGTAAGAACTTATTATTTATCCAAATTACTGTAGAAGATGAATTAAACGCTTATACTGTTTTTGAAACATTAAATTCAAGAGGTGTAGAATTAACTTCTACTGATCTATTAAAAAACTACCTTTTTTCACTAGTAGCAAAAAGCCCTACCGATTTAAATCAAGTAAAAAGTCAATGGAAAAAAATCATTGAAATTATCGGACTCAAAAATTTCCCTGTATTTTTAAGACATTATCTTAATGGTAGAATGAAATTAATTAGTAAAGAGTATTTGTTTAAGGCAATTAAACAAATTGTCAAAACTGATGAAAATGTCTTTACCTTACTAGATAATCTTGAAGGTTCTGCATATATTTATATGGCTCTTGGCAACCCAAATGATGATTTTTGGAAAGGAGAAAAAGAATTAATTGAAGCAATAAATGCTTTGAAGTTATTTAGAGTAACCCAAAACAAATCTTTGTTAATGGTTTCGTACAATAAATTGGGAAATATTAACGAGTTTAAAAAACTCGTTAAGTCAATTGTTAATATTTCCTATCGCTATAATGTGATCGGAAAATTACAGACTAACGAAATGGAAAAAATTTTCAATAAGGCTGCAATAAAGGTAAACGATTCTAATAACATTACAGCTTCTCAAATATTAGTGTCTATTAAAGATTTATATGTTACAGATGAGTCTTTTAAAAATTATTTTGAACTTAAATCTTTTAACACCAATAACAGTAATAATAAAAAATTAACACGATATACTTTGTATAAAATTGAAGGGCAACTACCTAACGGTAATAAATACGACTATCTAACAGATAGTGGTACTATTGAACATATATTACCTGAAAACTTAACCGAACAATGGGAAGAATTTTTTAGTGAAGATGAACATGTTAGAAATTTATACAAAATAGGGAATCTTACTTTGTTAGAACCAAAAAAAAATAAAGAAGCCGCTGATCATACTATTGACATTAAAGAACCTATTTTTAAGTCAAGTAAGTACGCAATAACAAATTCAATTAGTGTTTCCGAGTGGAATACCAGTGCTATTAAGCAACGACAAGCAGAATTGGGACGAGTTGCTTGTGGGGTTTGGCATGTGCAATTTGATTAAAACCCAACCAATAGGCCTATGAGTCATCCCCAAGACCTAGCGTTTAGTCCAATGTTGAACGACATCCGCCAAAGGACTGATTGGTATTAAATTAAAAAATATCTGTATTTGTTGAGTTTGTTTCGTGTTTTTTGAAAAAAATGACCGAACTATTGACGAATGATGGTTGCTTTCATCGCTCTTTACCCGCCGTCCACACACACTTTATTCTTTTTTCTCATGGTATAGTATTTGTGCTTGTTTTTGTATGATTTGACAGGTTATAACAAAGATAATGGGAATAATTGCACAGTATTTAAGGGTTTCGGAAGATGAATTGACTTTGTATCAAGCGAAGAGTGTCTTTCTAGAGAGACGGATGGAAACTAGAAATGACGATAAAGAACATTGGTTAGATATAGACAAAGTGTGGGATGGCATCATTTATTTGTTGACGGGCAATGGGCTAGAAAAAGCAAGTGGGAAGCTATTGCGTGTGATTATCGGTACGAGATATATTCATGAGTGCTTGGATTTTGGATGTGGTCCTGCACATTATTTGGAAGCGGACGAAGTGCAAGAATTACACGATGAATTATCTACATGGGACAAAACAAAACTCCATGAGCGGTTTGATGCAGCTCACATGCGCACATTGGGCATACTTCCGGAGAACTGGGGCGATGATGACGCTTTTGAGTACCTTTTTGATTTATTTATGAGAATAAAGGCCTTTTATCACAAGGCAGCCATCAATCATGAAGCTATTGTTGGGGTGATGTCCAGTGAGCAAGAGCCAGAAGAGCAAGAATCTGTTCCTTTTTTGAAGCAATGTTTGAAGGTTTTTTCGAGTCCGATTGTTGAGAAAGTAGTGTTATCCTTGACTGTTATTGCCACTTTGGCTACGGGTTGGCAGGTAGGTGCTTTGTTTGGCATGGGTTGATTTAGAATTCTGAGAGCAGGTAGAAGGTGAAAGGTGAAGGGATGTCGAGCCGAACGGCCGTTCGGGTGTCTAGCAATCGGGCTTATGCTCAAAACCGTAGCTATTTCCTTTCTGATTGATGTTTTAATCTTACCAAATATCAATTTTTCTTATTCGCTTATGAATCAAGTAGATAACTTCTATTAATTGACACTATATTTGATTGTTAGTACTTAGATAGGCCATATTGTAGTGGAAGGTCAGCCCGTAAAGATGTTGATTCGGTTCATCGAGCCAGCGGATTATTATTTGGTTTATGGGCGAGCTCAAGAATTGGCGCCATCTTTCGATATTTTGGAAGATGTCCTTCCTGCTTATTGGTCGGAAACGCCAGTAGGATTAGGTCCAGAGCAAGTAAAAGAAAAAATGACCATTACGCCGACGAAGCCGTTGTTTGAAAACAAAATCTGGCTATGGGTGGTAATGGGATTGATTATTCTATTGCTTGGGTGGTTCTCTTTGAAGATGATGAAAGAGTAATTGACGCCCGAAGAAAAGGGAATGTTAAAAGGGGGGGCGGCGTTGCGACGCAGCCGTCGTAAACAGAAAAAAGTATTAACCAAAAGAACTAAGCAAATGAAATTACCTTCTTCAAAATTCTTTATCACAATTTTGATAATAAGCTTTGCCACCATGGGGGTTATAAGCTTTGTTGGGAGTAGCTACGAAAAAGAAATTTTGACACAAATAAAGCTCGATGAAGCTGCTAAAATAGCAAAGTATATTTTTGTTTTTTTAGGAAGCCTTGTTGCAATATCCAGTATTGCGTTGTTTATACGTTTCTTTTCTAGACGAGTGAAAGAAGTCGTTATGAGTGGAAGACCAGAATATGCAGAGCAGTTAGACAAACAGCTTAACTCTGGATTATTTGACCGTATTACACTGTTCATTATTTTTATAATATTACTTGGTACATTATATACGTTTTATGAAATATCCATCGGTGCTTTTTAAGTTTTTAATGAATGATCATATAACAATCCCTTCCTGTTTTTCTTAGAAGTCGGAACAGGAAGGGATTGTGAATTTTGTTAGATTTTAAGTGGAGTATTAATTACTCCTTCACCACTCGTTCATGCCAAATTTGACCATTCTGGCGTATCACCAAATGGTAACTCCCCCTTGATAACTTGCTGATATCCAATTGGTTGTTCTTTTTTTGCGAAAGCAGCAAACGACCTAGGTGATCGTAGAGATTTAATTCTAGGTCTTGGTTAGAAGTATTTTTTGCGAAAGCTATATGAAGTATGTTATGGGTAGGGTTGGGATAAACCGTAGGGCGATGAGTTTGAGTATATTGTATCGAAACCGTACCCATGTCCGTTGTTCTGCCATCTAAATCTTTTTGCGTAAGCTTATAGTAAGAGATACCTTCGAAAGGGTGTTGGTCGATGGCTAAGTATTTTTTATTGTGATTGGGCAGGACGGTTTGAAGTTGAGCCCAATGGATACCATCTTTGGATTTCGATATCGTAAATCCTTCGTTTTGAATCTCTTCGGCTGTAGTCCATTGAAGTAGGGCAGAGTCGTCTTGGAGCCTTGCGGAAAAAGGAGACAACATGGTGACGGGGAGAACAAAATTAGGAATCAAAGCATGATGAATACCCGTCCCAGGCATCCAAGCCCAAATGTGTGGATTGGCTCCTGACTCAATGTCTAAATGCCCACCATTTGTCCAAGTCAGCCCATCATTGGCAAATGCCCAAGTAGCTCCTGCATCATACGACACAAGCATGCCGATGGAGCTGGTGTCTTCTGATCCAGAGTGATAATTGGTGGAAGAAGAGAGATAAAGAATGTCGGAGTTGCCTGGTGCGATGGCGACATCACGCATTCTGCTATTGGGATATAACTTTTCCCAAGTGCCAGTAGCGCCTGCTTGGTCACTTCGATAAAGCCCTTTGTCGTCGCCATGAACGACCACATAAACTCTATTGGGAATATTGGGGTCGGATTTAATATTAAAAACACCTTGCCAATGCACTGTAGGTGGATTATCCCAAGGAATGTCAGATTCGGGTACAATGTCAGGGCGCATGATGGTAGGAGCAGTAGGCGCAAAGCCCATCTCGGCAAGTCCCGTCTCCGTCCAAGTCGTACCTGCATCAGTGGATTGGAAAAAACCTGCGTTGCCACCGGCATAGATAATTTGACTATTAAATTTATCTACTTCCGTAAATTTTAGTCCATGATTGCCATTATTGTCAAAAACCATAGTCCAAGAAGCGCCGCCGTCCGTAGATTTCCATACATCGCCTTCTTGGGTGACATAAAGCGTGCGATTGTTTGCATCACTTTGATAATCAATGGATAAGCCATGAGTGCTTGCGCCAAAAGGATTTAAATTGGTGTTGCTAATAGTCCAAGTATCTCCATGGTCGGTGCTTTTAAAAATTGCTCCTTCGGTATTGGGCTGGCTAGCGGCAAAAGTAGCCCAAACGACGCTCGGATTAGCGGGGTCGCTAAGTACAAAATTGCAATTGGAGCCGCCATCAGCCCACCATGTATAGTCAGGATAATTAGTGGGCAGGCTTTTTTTCCAAGAAGCTCCGTGATCGGCAGAATACCAAAAACCTAAGTCATAAGCTGCCAAATAAATATAGTTAGGGTCGCTATCATTGACATCAATCCAATTGGCTTCTACATTTTCCAGACCTGTAGATTGGAAGTGTCCCGGAGAAATTTCCTTGGTCGAAATATTATTAATATGGTCGCCGCCATCTGTTGAGCTCCACGCCCATTGTCCAAAGGCACCATAACATTTAGTAGGATCATAGCGGTCTTTGGTCAACACCTTGGCAAAGCCATAAAAATCGGAAGTAAAAGCCCAATTGTCATCGGCCCAACCTTTAAACCAGCCACTGCGTGGGCCTGTATTTGTCCAGTTTTGCCCGCCATCAGTTGTCTTCCAAGTTCCGTTGTCTGAGATGATGTCTGTGACACTGATGTTTTGCGGGTTAGTTCCTACGCTAATCATGCCGCACATTCCGTTAAAAATAATGCTAAATGTACTGCCAGAATTCGTGCTTTTATAGACATTGCCAAGATCATTGGGGTATTGGTACATTTCGGCAGCGCAGCCCGTAGAATGCATCTCGAAGCTACTTACGTAAACGATGCTAGTGTCCGTGGGGTGTAAGTCAAAATCTATGATGCTACTCCCGATATTGTCAAGGTTGGTTGCGATGCGAGTCCAATTTTGTCCACCGTCCGTAGAGCGATAAAGGTAGGGATCCGAGCAGCCGTATCTTGCTTTTCCCGTAAGGGCATAAACCAAGCTAGGTACATTTTGGTCAACTAATAGCTTGATGATTCGAGCAGTAGCAGGCAGCCCTGTGGTATTGACAATCTGCCAACTGTCGCCCCCGTCAATGGTTTTGAGAAAGGTTAATTCGGGTACCCACCATTCGTGATGCACCAAATAGCCGATATTGGCATCAGACATGGACATTCCGATACTTTCTATTAATCCTAGCCCTAGATTAGGGCTGGTTTCTATGGTACATGGCTGGACATGTTGCCCCCCGTCAGAAGTTTTATAAGCGCCAATGCTTGTCCCAAAAATAATTGTTTGGTCAACAGGTGGAAATCCTAGCGAAGTAATTTGTGTCTCCAGAAGACCTTGTTTTTTGCCGATGACTGTCCAAGAAGCCCCATTATCGCTGGAGATATAGGCGCCACTTAAGTCGGCACCCGCCACAATTAATCCATCTTGGGTCGCACCTACCATGGAGATAGCGCCGCCGCCACCAGGGTTGGTTGGTATCCAATTATGTTGGGCATAGATACTTGCGTAAAAAGAAAAAATAAGGAATAGGGTGGTGAATTTTCTCATGAATATTTGTTTGTAATGAATGTTTTGATGCACAAATATACAGGAATATAGTGCAAACAGTGCCGTATTTATACGAATTTGTTGTGTTATACCCTAATTTGGACGCTTTTACTAGACGCTAGTACGTGGGGATGTTGAGCCGAACGGCCGTTCGGGTGTCTAGCAATTGTATTACTGGCTGCTAGAGATGTCTAGTCGGAGTCTAGCCATTGATTGTTTGCATAAAAAAACGGTCATTCTCTTGCGAGAATGACCGTCTTGAATATCGGTAATTAGGTATTTATTTAGCGTTAATATTTATTGGCTGTGCTTTGATGACTTCCGAATAATGTCCTTCTCCAGTACTATTTACATTAAGAATGCGGTAATAGGTGGTTGAAGGATTGGTTTGGTCTATAAAGGTATAATCAGATTCCTTTGTGTTTTTGTTTATCATAGCCACGGTCTCAAAATGAATGCCATCATTTGACCGCTGTAGGATGAAAAAAGCAATATCCATATTGTTAGCTGCTTGCCATTCGATATGATTTCCTATAGTTGTATTGATTACAGAAACGTTATTTTCTGGTTGAACAGACGTTGTACCGTTACCAAACAACAAGTTCGTTGTAAAAAGAGTAATGAAAATCAAAAAGGTAGCCTTGTTAAACATAATCAATAGTTTTGCATTGGTTGCTCGTAAAATACGAGTTATAAGGTGTTATGCAGGGTAATTATTTAACTTGGGGAGAAGTTGGTAGAATAACCAACACTTAGGTCTTTGCAAATGCTGTGCCAAACAATGGGTTGTTGATACTAGCTTTTATTTTGTGTATGGCATAATGTGCTGGTTGCCAGGTTGTTGTAAGGGCATAAAAAAAGGCAGTCTCGCTAGAGACTGCCTTTTTTGTCAAAGAACAAGATTATTTCTTGAAGGTAGAAATAGTCGTATTGGTACTGATAATGTCTATTGTACCCGTAGGGTTCTTGTTATGAAAAGTATCTCTTTCAATGGTTTCAATCTTTAGCTTATCCGCTGTTAGCTCAATGATTTTGTTTTTGGTTGCTTCCGAATTGGAAGTAGAAATGACTAGATAATCCCCATCGATGACCCAAGTGCCTGTTGAAGTAGTATCGGTTACTTTTTCTTCGATATTTACTTCGCCATCTGATTTGGTAGAGGTTGTGACTATTGTCATTTGCCCAGAAGAGTTGAAAGACTTGTTTTCATTTAGCTCCAATCTGTAGTTTTCATTTTTGGATTGGATGGTAAAAGTGCTGGTGTCTGTGTCAGCGCTATCTAATGTGAATAGTACGATTCCATCATCAGAAGCCATAGATTCTAAATTCCAATCTCCAACGATTAATTCTTCTTTGGTGGGTTCTGGAGTGACAGGATCGTCCTTTTTACAGGCAGAAGCGAGTACAACGATGCTAACTAATAGCAATAAACTGAATTTTTTCATGTTTGAGACCCAATAGGGTAGTTTAAGTGTGTTTCAATAGGAAAATTCCAAGCGCCAAAGATATATGAAAATAATCGACAATATCAAGGGCACTATAATTTAAGGAGTTGACAGGAAAAACATTCCATATTCAAATTCTCGGTCATATAGACGTTTTTTGGATTGTTTTTATTGTTTTGTTGCCTAGCGGCGTTCAGATGTCCTTCGGACGTTCAAATTGCCTTTGGCGTTCAAATGTCGCTACGCTCCGTTCAAATGTCGCTTTGCTCCGTTCAAATGTCGCTTTGCTCCGTTCAAATGTCGCTTTGCTCCGTTCAAATGTCGCTTTGCTCCGTT
>CAMZKG010000123.1 GCA_947311105.1 uncultured Saprospiraceae bacterium | reverse complement strand
GACGGGCTAAAGCCCGTCGTACTTGCGAGTTCTGCTACTGCCCACGACATGGAGCGTTAGTTATTCTCAAATACTTACCTGTCTAGTGGGCTTTTTTGCTTGTCTTGTATTTTCGACGGGCTAAAGCCCGTCGTACTTGCGAGTTCTGCTACCGAAACTTAAATTATTGAGTGCACTCCGAAAAGTCAGCGTACAGTTTTGTTTGGAATTTTAACAAATTTTATTCTGTGTGCGTTAATTTTAACAAAGACTTCTGATTGGTTTCAGTTGCACGATTGCACGATTGCACAATTGAACCAAGTAAAGTTTGTTCCATTCCTTAACTATAGACTACAACGAGTTTTCGGAGGAAGCTCAATTATTTAGTTAAAACAATTTTTTGATATAGTTGGTGATTGTTGGTGGTAAGGAGCAGGTAGTAAATGCCGTTGGGTAAATTGTCTAGATTAAGTTGGGTGTGATTGTCTATTATTTCTTTTTGTAATAGTTTTTTGCCGACCATATCTAACACTGTGATGGATGTTTTATGGTAAGTGGTAAGGTCAATATTCAATATTCCGTCTGTTGGGTTGGGGGTGATATTTGCCTGCAAAGGCGATAAATTGGATGTGCTTGTTGGGCAGCCAGTCTCTAAGCCACCGTCAGTAATGGTCCAATTATCATTTGCGATTAAGCTTGCACGTTGGTTGCTGCAAGTACAATATTGGCTGTTGCCTGCGCTAAAATGTACATTTGGTTGAAGGCCATTTGGGTTAGATGCCCAGCCGCAAATTAAGTTGTCATAATTTGTGGTGGATAAAGTAACTCCTTTAAACATGTTGTCGGCAGACAGTAAGTTTTTAATATTCCAATTACCCAGTGCTTGGTCAAAGAGTGTGGCGCCCATAAACATTTCGTTCATATTGGAGACGTTGCTTACGTCCCAGCCGCCAATATTACGATTAAACACTTTGGCTTGCCCAAACATGTTTTTCATATTGGTGACGGAGTGGGTGGACCAATTCATAATGTCTCCATCGAATGACGTCGCTCCAGAGAATAAATAAGACATATTGGTGACATGACTTACGTTCCAATTATTCAAATTACTATTGAATGACGATGCTCCCTGAAACATGGCGGACATATTGGTGACGCTATCAACAGCCCAGTTGTTTAGGTTGCTATTAAAGGAAGTAGCGCCAGAAAACATAAAAGAAGTGTTTTTAGAACTACTTGGTTTCCAGCTACTTAAGTCGGTATTGAAGCTGGTTGCTCCCTGAAACATTCCGCTTAGATTGGTCACTTTTTCGATGTTCCAGTTGCCTATATTTTTGCCTGTAAAGGCAGTCGCACTAGCAAACAGAAAGGACATGTCGGTCACATTACCAACATCCCAATTGCTCAAATCACTATTGAATGCATTCGTAAGGGAGAATGAGTTGGATAGATTGGTCACGCTTTTTACGTCCCAATCGTTTAGGTCGGCATTAAAAATAGTTGCTCCTGAAAACATGATACTTAGATCCTTAGCATCTTCTAAATTGATGGTGCCATAAGCAGCGAGCAAATTGGAACATCCATAAAATGCTCGATTAAAGCTAGACCAAGGATATGATCCCCATTGGTTGATGGTGAGTAATTTGTCTTTATCTCCGCTATTATTGAAATAGATTCGGGGAAAATTTCCACTTATGCGGATGGTGTAGGTGCCAGGCGTGGAAAAATCGTGCGTAATCTCTCCTGTAACACCCAAGGTGTCAAATACACCATCATTGTCCCAATCTACATTGTAAAAATACGATTCGCCAGGGAAAGTGGGGATGGTGATGGACGTAGAATTAGACACCCCCGGGTTATCTGTTTTCCAAGTCGTAATAAAAGCTTGAGAGTTTTGACATTCTAACTGGTCACCCAAAAATATCCAACCGTAATTATTTATCAAGGTATTTCGAGCTGTTTTGCCGTTGCAATATTTTAGATTGATGATGCCTAGGTCAATGTTGTGTGAAACATTTTGGGCGGCCCATCCGATGAGTAAATTATCATAATTCAGCGTACTCATATTAGTATTGTAGAGCATGTAGTTCATAGCGGTGACATTTGTGATATCCCAATTGCCAAGATTTTGGTTGAAGGAAGTCGCTTCATAAAACATGTTTTTCATGTTGGTGACCTGGCTTACGTCCCAATTACTAATATCTGCATTGAAGGCTGAAGCCTTGAAGAATGCGTTTTGCATGATATGTACATTGGAGACATTCCATTGGCTTAGATCAGCATTAAAATTAACCGCTTCCGAAAACATCCAACCCATATCTTTTAAGCTAATTACATTCCATTGGCTTAAGTCTTGATTAAATGCTGTAGCTTGATTAAACATTAGGGCGGTGTTGACGACTTGGCTTACATCCCAATTGCTGATGTCTTGGTTAAACATCGTAGCACCATAAAACATGCTTTTCATGTAGGTGACTTTGCCGACATCCCAGCCACTAATATCTTGATTAAATTGGGTGTTGCCAAAAAATAAACTTCTCATGTCTGTTACCTGACTTACGTCCCAATTACTAATATCGCCATTAAACACCGTTGCCCCATGAAACATATAGCTCATGTCCGTAACTTGGCTCACATCCCAACTGCCTATATTCGAATTAAAAGAAGTGGTATATCCAAACATAAAGCTCATATTGGTGGCATTACTTACGTCCCAGTTACTTAAATCTGAATTGAAAGAAGCCGCTCCATGAAACATGGCGTTCATATGGGTAACATTGCTTACATCCCAGCCGCTAAGATCGCCATCAAAGGCGGTCGCACTGTGAAACATTGCATAGCAATTACTGACATTAGACAAGTCGGGGGTATCTGTGGCGTCAGATTTTAGATTGGACGCCCCCATAAAAGCGGACTCCATACTAGACCACTGAATGTCTCCCCATTGGTCAATATTGATGATTTTTTTACAATCTCCTTGATTCTTAAAGTAAATTCGTGGAAACGTGCCACGAATCCTGATAGTCACCGTATCTGCTACCAAGAAATCATGGGTGACATCACCATGGATATTACTTTCGTCAAATATTCCATCGTTGTTCCAGTCCACTTCATAATCGTAAAACAGACCAAAAGCCGTAGGAATAGTAATGGAGGTAGAGTCTGATGTGCCGGGGTTGTTAGTTGTCCAAGTGGTGATGAACGCGGCTTGCGCCAAAACGAAATGGGACGAAAAAAGAAGTAAGAAAAAAAACAACATTAGTTGCCCAAAATGCGCAACAATGATGGCAAACATTGACGCAATTGGAAAGATTGTATGCTTCTTTTTTATTGGTAGGTGAATCATAAGTAGCTGACTGTTAAATAGTTGTTGGTATTATACGGGGTATTAGAAGGACAAGATACGGGAAAAAACTAAAATTTGCTAGGTATTTTTATCAATGGTTCGGTAAAAAATAACTGCCACAAACAGAATTTATCAAGTTACTATCATTTGCTATTCAAAATCGAAGAAGACCAGAATATTGCGCTCCCGAAGCTCAAACAG
>CAMZKG010000122.1 GCA_947311105.1 uncultured Saprospiraceae bacterium | reverse complement strand
GTGTTTTATATTTCCAATATTGACAAATACCCCAATAATGAACTCAAGGTTTTCAATCGCTGGGGCAATGTAGTGCATCAAGAAAAAACTTACCGTAATGCCTGGGATGGGCGTTGGCGAGATGAATATTTGCCAGACGGCACTTACTATTATTTATTGCAGTTGAATGATGAAGAAAATCGGGTGTTTAGTGGGTATTTGCAGGTTAATAGGTAGGTAAATATTGGGCTGAAAAAAAATTATTTTGTATGACCAAGCAGCAATATAAAAATTCATATACTCTAATGGCTAGAAATCAACAATCTAGTTATTATGAAAAATCAGAATTTTTACTTTTTGCTCCTTTTGTTTGTCTTTCTTGGACATAGATCAACCGCACAAAGTACCAATCCAGAAATTTTTGTTGACCCAGACACTTCGTTTGTGTTAACGTGTAATAAGGCTTTTACAGAAGTCTATGGTTATTCTGAAGATACAAATGTAGTTTTTACTTGGACATCGCCTACGGGAATAGTGTTTGATACTAATGCGATGATTATTTATTCTGCCGGTGATTTTTTATTGACGGGTATTGACACCGTGACTCACGATACATCTGTACAAGCGGTACATGTGAGTACAGATTTTTGGTCCCCAAATTTTTCGCTGAACTTGCCCAATAACCCAGCGTTGTGTGGAGATACGATTTCCATCGATATTTGGGGCGGATATGGGAATTTTTGGTGGAATATACCTGATGGAACAGTATACACTAATGAAATTGTGATATACAAAAAAGGAGAGTATTCCATTCAAGTTATGGGGCTAAATGGCTGTGTAAGTAGCCAGGCTTTTGAAGTGGACGAATCATGTCATTTTGCGAAAGTATATGGCGATGTTTTCTACGATTATAATCAAAATCAAATTAAAGAAGCCGAAGAACCTTTGATGACAGGGGGTGTTTCCCAAAAAATAGACGTCACTCCAGATGGTACTACTATTTATGCTTGGGAGGGAAGTTATTATAAGTATCTGAATTTCAATTCAGTAGAGTTATTTGACTGGGTCGATGATCCTGATTGGATGTTGACAACTAATAATGACCAAGTGACCGTCCCAGGAGCAGCCAATTCTGAGACTAATATAGATTATGGCCTATATCCTACTGTGCAAAAACATGAACTGAATATTTATATTCCTTATGTACGTCCGAGATGCAACACAGAAGTAACTTTTGTTAATAGAATTTTTAATTCAGGAACTTATGTCGAAGATGGTAAAGTCGTCGTTACTTATGGAGACATGGTGACTTATGTCTCTTCTTCTGGGGTACATGATGCCGCTAATCAAACGATAACTTGGGACTATTCTGGGGTTAAGCCATTGTATTATGAAACTATTGGAGAGATGACTTTTTTGATGCCAAACGAAACACATATAGGAGAGCCGATTGATTTATTTACGCAAGTATTTATTAATAGCAACGGTATTGATGTGCTCAAAGATAGTTATGTTTTTCAGCCGGATGTCCATTGTGCATTTGACCCTAATAGAAAATCAGTTTCTCCTGGTGGTGTCGGCAACTTAAACCTTACTTTGCTAGGGCAAGATTTAACATATATTGTCGAATTTGAAAATGAAGGAAATTCACCTGCACATCATGTTAAAATTGTTGATGCGATTGATACGAATCTAAATATTAGTACACTTAGAGTGCTGGGGGCTAGTCATTTGGTACAGCCATGGGTTAAAGGCAATGGGGTGACATTTGATTTTCAAGGTATTGATTTGGCACCCAACGAAAAAGGGTATGTCCAGTTTCAAATTAAACAGCAACCAGACTTACCAGAGTTCACTTTAATAAAAAATAAAGCCTATATCTATTTTGATCAGAATAATTCGATTACGACCAACACTACCAAAAATACTTTGGTCAGCGCCATCCCTTACGCCGATACTTCTGGTATTCAATGTGTGCCCTATACCATTCGATATCATGCAGAAACAACAAAGGGGGTGCATTGGGAGTTTCCTGGTGGTTTTCCAGAGACTTCCCAAGAGACAGATGTGACCGTAACTTATTCAAAAGCAGGGGGTTATCAAACTAAAATGTTCTTAAATGAAGCTCAGTATATCTCTTTTATTGTCTATACTCATGGTATCCCTGAAATAGATTATTCTTTTACGTATTACGATAATGTCGCTACGTTTGTTAATAAAACAGAGAGTACGCTAGCCACAATCTACTTGTGGGATTTTGGTGATGGATCGACTTCTGTGGAAGAAGAGCCTACGCATACTTATGAGTCGGGAAATAGCTATGATATTGTTTTGGTTGCCACCAATCAATGTGGTGCGGATACAATAAGCCGAAATTTAATTGTTACTAGTTTAGAAGACACTGACGGGGATTTTGGGTTTAGCTTATCCCCGAATCCTAATCATGGAGAATTTATAATTGATGCCGAAAACAATCAAGTGACCGATATGAATTTGAAAATTTGGGACTTTTTGGGACGTCAAGTATATCATGAGAATTGGTCAGCTACCAAGCACCTTAATACGAAAGTTGATATCCAAACTTTGCCAAAAGGACTTTATCACTATCGTTTTTATGCAGGTAGAAAGCTGCGAAATGGAAAGTTTGTTGTAGAGTAGGGGGCGGGGGGCTTCGCCCTTGGTTCTGCTGCAGGGGGTTGCATTAATGGTGTGCGCCCTTCTCCTAAATTCTATACCAATTTGCCACTATTCCAGGCTAGGTAAGCCTTGATAAATGGATCTAATCCACCATTTAAAACGGCATCTGTATTTCGAGTTTCATGATTAGTGCGGTGGTCCTTAACACGACGGTCATCAAGGACGTAGGAGCGAATTTGGGAGCCCCATTCGATTTTGGTTTTACCTGCTTCGATTTCGTCTCTTTCGGCATGTTGCTTTTGGAGTTCGATGTCATAAAGCCTGGACTTTAGCATCTGCATGGCTTTGTCACGGTTGCGATGTTGTGAGCGTTGGTCTTGACATTCTGCGACGACGCCTGAAGGGACGTGTGTAATTCGGATGGCAGACTCAGTTTTGTTGACGTGTTGTCCACCGGCTCCGCTTGCGCGAAAAGTATCTACTTTTAGGTCTGCGGGATTGATGTCAATTTCGATGGTATTATCTATAAGTGGATAGACAAATACAGAAGCAAAAGAAGTCTGTCGTTTGCCTTGCGCATTAAATGGGCTGACGCGAACTAGCCGGTGCACGCCATTCTCCCCTTTTAGGTATCCATAGGCATATTCTCCTTCAAATTCTAGCGTGACGGATTTTACTCCCGCCACATCTCCCGGTACGCGCCCTAATTCTGTGACTTTGTAACCTGATTTTTCCCCCCACATGACAAACATCCGCAAAATCATCTCTGACCAATCATTGGCTTCTGTGCCACCAGCGCCACTATTAATCGTCAAAATACAGCTCAAATGATCTTCTTCTTTATCCAAAGTCATTTTGAACTCTAAATCGTCTAATGTTTGGAGCAGCTTTGCGTAAGCGGCTTCCACGGTTTCTTCGGTTTCTTCGCCCATTTGTTGAAATTCCGAAAGGATCTCAAGGTCTTCCAGCTTTTCTTTCAACGCATTAAAATCCTTCACAATCCGTTTGTGAGTGGAGAGTTCTTTGCTGATTTTTTCGGCTCTTTGTGAGTCATTCCAAAATTCTGGCGAGTATGTCTCTTGGTCTAAATCTTCAATTTCAATAAGTCTTCGATCCACGTCAAAGATACTCCCTAACAGATTGGACTCTGCTTGCTAGGGATTTAAGTTGTTCTGTAGTCATTATTCGTATTAGTTGATGCCTTGCGGCAAAATGTAGGGCAAAGATAGGATAAATGGCTTAATATCTCAATAAAAGTTTGGGTATCTCGCAACGCTGCTACCGCCTAGTAAGATGGGCTTTAGCCCGTCGAAAGGTGCTGCCGCCCGAGACATAGGTCTCTCGCAACGCCGCAACGTACTGTCGCCTAGTAAGATGGGCTTTAGCCCGTCGAATAGCAAAAGTGCTGCCCGCCCGTGACAGGGCTCTCGCAATGGCGTACAAGGTGTAACCCTACGGTGGCTACGTGAAACACGTATAATTGCATATTTTTCAGAAAAGACCCTGATTTCTTTGTTTTGACGAGAAATAATAACTACTTTTGCGGGTATTTTGCTTGGGTAACGAAGGTGTTACTTAGACAATTTGTCTCCCCCATATTTATTATTTACAACCAACTAGTTAAGTTGAAAAATTTGAAATGAAGAAATACTCCTTTTTTCTTGTAGTCCTTTTTTTGTGTATCGCCTTTTTTGCGCAAGCACAATCCTATACTCGTACAGTTTCCGTCGAATTTGACGCCATCCCTAATTCTTACACGATTGATGTGGCGAAATTGAAGTATAATAAGGATTTTGCATATAGTTTGACGATTGATGATGGGTATAAGGATGTTTGGAATGTGGCCTATCCCTTAATCCAAGGAAATTGGGTCTTAGAAAACGATATTTTCCAAGGCTACAACTATGGAAGTGGAATGCCTTTCCAGAAAGTTGGGGGTTATACTTTTGATGATGGCTGTGGTCATCAGGTGCCTTTTCATTTGGGACTAGCCATCAACGCTTCGCAAATTGCCAAAAATGCTAGCCGTATCAATTGGTGGCATTTACAGGCATTGTATGATGCTGGCTGGGACATTTTGAATCATGGTCACTATCATGTAGAAGCATTGCCGATTGATTTTGAAGATGAAATAAAAGAGAATGCAGAGCAGGTTGATGACCATATCGGTTTCTTTCCGCGCCATTTTGCCATTCCTGCTAATCAACCTGTATATGCACCAGAAACAACCAGCCAAGGTATGGTGGCGACTTATGGTGCAGTAATGGGGTTTCAAGGGGTTTATAATGGTGGATTATGGGACGTTGAAGGGGATATTGCGGCTGTCAACTCTGGTTTACAATTGCTCCGGACTTCGGTTCCTGTCGATAGTGCTTCTATGAATTTGGATGCGCTCAAAGCTAAAATTAACAGCATTGCCGCAATGGCACCTAATCAGACGATTTGGTACAACGAATATACACACGCTGTGGGGGCAGGAAATAATCAATATCCAAACGTCTCTAATTTGGGATTCCAATTATTTCGGGATTATTTAGATTTCCTACAGCAAGATTATAGCCAACAAATATGGGTCGCCGGGCTCCAAGAAGTAGAAGAATATCTTTTTGTGCGCCAAAATACTACCATCTCTAACCAAAGCTTAAATGGTAATATCTTGACTTTTGATGTTACTTTAAGCACTTCACAGCCGAGTCAAAGACACTTTGATTTGTCCTTGTTGGTGAATGGAATAGGGGCTAACATCAATAATGTGACGGTGCAAGGGACTGGTTTTCAGTCTTTTAATACTGCGACTGGATTGATAAACGTGGAGTTGGTTAAATAAAAACTGATTCCACAAATGTCGTTAGCGTATGCCACAGAACGCACCGTGTATGTACACCGACTGGCGGCCAACTGGCGGGGTCAAATTTGCCAATGACCCAAAAAACAGAACCATCACTAGTCAAATTTGGGGGAGGAGTGCTCAAGCCAGTGTTTTCGGGAGCTTCTCGGCTATCCTTGGAGTGCTCACCAAATTTTAAGTGGGCATGATTGTACAGATAAACACTTGAGTTTACTCCGCAAAGTCATTATTTCAGTGTTTACTTTTTAGCTATTTCCTTCCGTTTCTTTTTCTGTTCATTATTACTTTCGTAAATGGCGTATTGTTCGTAATACGTTTTGTTTTTATTGTCCCAGATTGATTTACCGATATCGGAAAGATGAATAAGGTCATCATAGATTTTGTTACCGAGAATGACCCTTTTTTCAACGGCAATATCTCGCTCTGCGACCTTATCTTGTTGAATATTCATGCTTTTTTCAAAATCAGAAGCTGCTTTTTGTACCCGCATCAGCGCATTCTCGTTGAGTCCAGTTTCGGCAAGTAGCGCCAGTTGTTTGCGACCTACCCGAGCCACCCGCCGTCCACAAAAGAGAAGCTGCGCATCGGTCATATCTGACATTTTTGCGGTACCATAAGTGCGGTATCTGCCCGACCGTTGGCCATATTTCATGGCGACGCGCGTCATCACTGCCCGAATAGCAGATTTTAGAAGGTTGGCTCGATCATATTTTTTGTCGGTAACGACCATTTGGATACCTACCAATTCATCATCATTGGGTAAATTATAAAACTGTAAAGCTCTAGATTGGATTGCTTTTAACTTGGTCATCGACATCCCAAATTCTTTAAATTCTTTGAGATCTCTTTGAGCATGTTTGAGTCGTTCGACGACCATAGCGTACAAATCAGCATCTGGAAATTTATACTTTCGGTGAAAACCTTGCTTGCGCATAATGTGTCAATTCAGCATTAAGAATATGGCAAATGTAAAGCGTTTTTCTGTAAAAAACAAATTATGGTAAAATAAAAACGTATTCGTTTCTTTCTTTTACTCATTCGTAAATTTCCTTTCGGAAAATAGTGGTGTAAATATTTGTATTACACTCCGAAAAAGGTTTAAGAAACCCTAGTTATACTCTACTTGCTTCGTATTTTTATCTTTTATGCTTTTGCTTGGCAAGGTTTCTCAAACCGCACGATTTTACAACTACAATGGT
>CAMZKG010000121.1 GCA_947311105.1 uncultured Saprospiraceae bacterium | reverse complement strand
TATTTTACGCAACTCAGCCAAAAACATTAACTTGCATTAAATAGAAAAAAGCCAGTGTTTATAGGGCTTTTTGCTACTTTTTTGCCAAAATAATGACCGAACCATTGAAATAAAAAAAATGAAAGCCAAATGGCTTTCATTTTTTTTATTCAACTCCTATTAGGGTACTTTCACAGTACTGAACTAAGAGCTTCTACTTCTTTACAACAATCACATCTCCATTTGATGTTGTCTTTTTCTTCACGAAACTAAACTTCTCCACTTCCTGCCCCATCGCCAATTGAACCTGATAAAAACCTGGATCTAAAAACTCTACCTTGATCGGCAAAACGTTTTTGCCCTGAAGAATTCTAAATGGTTTTTCATAAACAGTAAACACATGATCTTGAATCTCCGTCATAATCTTATAATCTCCATCTCCATTTTCCGCAGACTCAAATTCTACAATCACCAATTTATCCACATTGGAGTCACTTATACGTTTTAACGCAAGTGTATTAGGTGTATTACTACAATAATGAGTCGCATCCGAGTATTGAATACCTGTTTGGTGAGCCGCTTGCGCAATCCGATAATAAACTTCATCAGGCGACAAGCTCGCATCCAAAAACGTATAAAATTTATTATGGATACTATCTTTTACCATCACTTTTCCTACGGTGGTATAATAAACTCCGTCGGTACTACGCTGTACAAAGAAATTTTTGGAAGAATCATCCGCACGCCAGCTCAGAATCTTACCTATTGGGAGCTCGCCTATTTTTGGCTTGGATGGTTTAGCTTGCGCAAAAATATTTCCGAAGGTAAATAAAATCGAAATCAAAAAAGTTAAAATGAATTTCATGGGTTTGGTTTATTTTGTTTAAGCAAATACTTGATTCAAGTAAAAACATAACATATTATTAACAACAACTATACCAAAAAATAAAACGTCACATTTCTAATGCATTCTACCCTATATTAGGTAGGTTTTTGCAGTAATTTACTTCAACATACCTACAAACCGCTAAATATTAAACTACCTACTTATACTTTGCTTATAACCAATAACTTATACAATTTTATTAAGCGAAATAGTTTTCAAAAAAAACTTTACATTTACAAAAAAACCACTTATCTTTGTCACAGACGAAAAAAAATAGCCTTCCCTTCATTTTTTTTAAGTTTTCACAAACTAAAACGGTCTTTGAAAACGTCTTTATATTAATAGAGCAGTCGGAACAAATACCACCTTCTTGTCTGTTGATATACCAATACTATTAACATATTCAAACAAATTGCACCATGAAAAAAAACAATTTCTTTAAACGGCGAAAAAAAGAAGCCGACCGCAAGGAAGCCCTAAAGGCAAATGAAACTCAAAACTTAGATTTCTACGGAAGTGGAATTGATGAAGTACAAGAGTATCATAATCCTTATCTCACGGTAACTGAATTTTTTGATCAAAAAAATATTGAATCAAAAAATCTACACTAACACTTGATTGCTAACGCAATCATTTATCGCACTACTTTTACACACTACAACGCTAATTACTGTCTAATCCCTTCTTCAGTAATTAGCGTTTTTTTTGTGCCCTTACCTCCTAAAAACCATTCTGCCTTCCACCCGTTATATTGTTATGAGTAGAATATTAGCCATCGACTATGGGCTCAAACGAACAGGAATTGCCGTCACTGACCCCCTACAAATAATTGTTTCTCCATTGACAACCATTCCTACCAAAGAGTTGTTTGACTATCTGAAGGAGTATTTTTCTTCAGAAGATGTAGAGTTAGTCGTCTTTGGTGACCCCAAACATACAGACGGCAATCCAACTCATGTAAGTGAAAAAGTGCACAAATTTACGCAGTTCTTAAACAAAGAGCTTCCGCAAATGCCCATCGAGTTTGAAGACGAAAGTTTTTCATCTGTCGAAGCGATGCGCACCATCCTGATGAGTGGAGCAAAGAAAAAGAAAAGAAGAGAAAAAGGAATTTTGGATAAGGTCAGCGCTGCCATCATCCTAGAAAGATATCTCCAAAGAATTGGAAAATACTAAGCCACGTGCTTACAAAACAGTCTAAATTGCGATTATGATTTTGCCAACTTATGTTTATGGCCACCCGGTCTTAAAGAAAACTTGTCAACCTGTTGAAGATTTTGAAGGCATTGATGAGCTTATTACCAATATGTGGGATACTATGTACAACGCTTCGGGTGTAGGCTTAGCGGCGCCACAAGTTGGGCAGCCTATTCGTCTTTTCATGGTGGACTCAGGCCCCATGTTTGAAGAAGGTGAAGAACACAACGGAGTAAAAAAAGTATTCATTAACCCCGAAATGCTCGAAGAATACGGCCCGATAGAAAAATTTGAAGAAGGATGCCTTAGTATCCCCAACTTACGCGGCACCGTCGAGCGTCCTTCCTTTATCAAAATCAAGTATTTAGACGAAAATCAAAAAGAGCACATCGAAGAGTTTGATGGCATCAACGCCAGAGTCATCCAGCACGAATATGACCACATCGAAGGCATCCTTTTTGTCGAAAGACTCAAACCCATCAAAAAAAGACTTCTCGCCAAAAAACTCGGCGCCATGAAAAAAGGGAAAGTTACGGCTGACTACAAACTAAAATTTGCTCGTCGATAGCGGATACAAAAGGCTAATGAGACCTTTTATTTCACAGACGATTACATTATCCCATCTTGCCTAGTGAGCCATTAACCTTTGCCCACTCCGAAAAATCAATATGCATTTTCGATTGGAGAATCCACAGAATTTTATTCTGTAGTCTCCATGTGTTATCAATGCTTTTTGTTTGGTTTCAGTTGAACGATTTAGCGATTGCACAATTGAACAAAACTAAATCTTGCTCCACACTTTAACAACAGACCACAACGACTTTTCAGAGTAAGCTCACCTTTTACTTCATAAAGGGACAAAGTTAATTGCCCAAAATATTGACCATTAGCAAAAACGTTAATATCTTTGCAATTGTCGCACAACAAACAAACACATGAGAACTACCCTTATTTTATTGACACTATGCCTTAGTTTATCTTTTGCGAAAGCAAATACAGGGGATAGCACACATATCCTTTTGCCGACGGACACCGTCATCTTGACAATTAATGAAGCCCAGCAAAAAATCATTACACATACTATCGCCCAACAACAAACATTATATAAGATTAGTCGGTTTTATGGAGTGTCTATCGCCAAAATCCTAGCACTCAACCCGACCAAAACAGAAACAACCCTTTCTATTGGCGATGAAATAACCATCCCACTCCCCAACAAAGCTATCCGCCGTTTCAGAAACAAAAAGTTTAACCCAAAAAAATACATACCTTTATACTACCGTGTAAAATCAGGAGACACCGTCTATGGCATTGCCAAACGAGCTTTCCGGATGCCAATTGATACTTTAGCAGCCAGAAATGACATCAAAAATGGAATAAGCCCTGGGCAACTATTGCATGTTGGTTGGATTAGCCTAACAGGTGTACCCAAAGCCAAAGGAAATACAACGCGCCATCCCCTTGCGGGAAAAGTATATCGCGAAAAACAACAGTTTTTAGCGAAAGCCAAAGGAAAACGTATCCGCAAACAACGTGGAGCAGCCTACTGGAAAAAAACAAAATCTAAAAGTACTAAGCTTTATGCTTTACATGACTATGCGCCCATCGGTTCGACGATTGAAGTAACCAACCCAATGTCAAAGATGACTTTATATGTCAAAGTCATTGGACGTATTAATCATCGCGTAACACCTAGTAGCACCAAGGTAGTCCTTTCGCCTGCCGCAGCCAATTATCTAGGGGCACTCAATGCCAAATTTTATACGGAAATTCAATATTATAAGTAGTTAAGGGTGAAAGGTAAAAGGAAGGGGCAAGGGTGAAGGGGGGCAAAAGTGACCAATAAAAATCCAAAGACGGAAGACACTCCGAGCTATTTGGACAGTTTGCTATTTTTCTATCACATAACGGTGCTACAAAAAGCTTCAACATATGCGAAATGCTTATTTCTGCCCAAAGACAGTGGCACCTAAACAGTTACAAAAAAAGAAAAAATTGTAACTATGAGATTTTTATCATAACTTAGCGATTAATAAACGTTTGTTTCCTAAAAAAATGCTTAATTATCCGTCTGTAAACGTTTGCACACGAATATATCACTGATAATCAACTTGTTAGGGCATATTTTTGATAAACTTCCGCAATATTGATTTGTTGCGGATATATTCAAATTAGCGTTCACCATAAAAAAAATTGGAATCCAGATACCAATAAAAAAAAAACGGGGCGAAATTTTGAACGTAATATCCAAAGAGATAAAGAATTGAATGAACAATTGTTAAAAGAAGGTTGAGAAGTTTTACGATTTTTGGGCCAGGATATCGAAAAAAAAATAGACCTTTGTATTTTGGAAATACTAACAAAATCAAAAACGAAAGAATGAAAAAGTATAGCGAACTTAGAGAAATAGTAAACATTGATGTAGTCAAAGAAAAGGGAGAAGGCTTATCGTATCTCACACATTACCTACATCATAGAAAAAATGGCGTATCGCAATATTATAAGCAAAATGCAGAAAAATTTATGACTGATTTTGTTTCAGAACCATTATTCCCCGAGTATTTAAACTTAAAATTTGACGTTCCATTCCCCCCTAAAAAAGAAAAGAAATTTACATTTATTGATTTATTTGCTGGAATTGGTGGATTTAGAATTGCAATGCAGAATCTAGGTGGAAATTGTGTTTTTTCGTCAGAAATTGACAATTATGCAAAGAAAACATACGATGCAAATTTTGGAGAAGTTCCATTTGGAGATATTACAAAAATTGATGAAAACGATGTTCCCGAACACGATGTTTTATGTGCTGGTTTCCCTTGTCAATCGTTTTCAATTGCAGGAAAAAGAAAAGGATTTAAAGACGAAACAAGGGGAACATTATTTTTTGACATTACGCGAATAATTGAAGCCAAAAAACCAAAAGCATTTTTCCTTGAAAATGTAAAAGGTCTTAGAAATCATGATAAAGGCCGAACTTTAAAAACAATTCTTAAAGTACTAAGAAATGATTTGAACTATTTTGTACCAGAACCTAAAATAATAAATGCAAAAGACTTTGGGGTACCTCAAAATAGAGAACGGATTTTCATTATTGGATTTAGAAAAGACTTAGAAATAGATGAATTTGAATATCCAAAGCCTTTGAAAAAGAAAGTAAAATTTGCAGATGTCAAGGAGAAAGATGCTGTTTCAGTTAAATATTATTTATCCACAGTCTATCAAAACACTTTAAGAAATCACAAGCAAAGACACGCAAACAAAGGAAATGGATTTGGGTTTGAAATTATTCCAGATGATAAATGTGCAAATGCTATTGTAGTGGGAGGAATGGGACGAGAAAGAAACATTGTAGTAGATTGCAGATTAACAGATTTTACACCCGTCACAAAGATAAAAGGTGAAGTAAATCGTGATGGTTGGCGTAGAATGACACCAAGAGAATGGGCAAGATTGCAAGGATTTCCAGAAAAATTCATTATTCCTGTTTCAGATGCACAAGCCTATAAACAATTTGGCAACTCTGTTGCAATTCCAGCAATTCAAGCAACAGCAAAACAATTAATCGCTAAAATCGCAAAAAAAGATGCTTAAAGGAAATAAAGGCGAATGGAGTGAAATATACACCTTATTAAAGTTATTAGGCGATAAAGAAATCTATGTAGGTGATGAAAACCTAAACAAAATACCTGATTTACTTTATCCAATAGTAAAAATTCTAAGAGATGAAAGCAATCGTAATTATAAATATTCTATAAAAGATGAACTTATTATTATCAATGAGAATGATAACGAATTTTCAATTCCCGTAACAACATTTAAAAAACAAGCTGAATATTTGTTTACTCAAATAAAAGAAGCTCACGGTAGTTCATTTGCAATACCTGAAATTGAAGTCTTTTTAAATGAGATTAAATGCTCAACACTAAAAGCAAAATCTACTTCAAAGACAGATATTAGAATTGTAATTCACGACTTAAAAACAAACCTACAACCAGAATTAGGATTTAGTATTAAATCACAATTGGGCAGCGCATCTACATTGCTAAATGCAGGAAAGACTACAAATTTTAAATATAAAATTAACAACTGTAATCTATCCGATTATGAGATTAATAATATAAATTCAATTGACACAAGAAGTAAAATAAAAGATCGATTAAAACAATTATCTAACTATCATTGTGAAGTTGCCTTTAACAAAACAGAAAAAGAAATATTTGGTAACAACTTGATTTTAATTGACAGTTTACTTCCCAACATATTAGCTGAAATGTTATTTTTATTTTTCACATCAAATATTTCAAATGTAAAAAAATTAGTTAATGAATTAGAAAAGAAAAATCCGTTAAATTTCAACATCTCAAATCACCATAAATACTATGAATACAAAATAAAGAAGTTTTTAACCGAAGTAGCGTTAGGAATGATGCCGTCAAAAGTTTGGAATGGGATTTATGATACAACAGGTGGATATTTAGTAGTGAAAGAAAATGGCGAAGTATTGAGTTATCATTTATACAATAAGAACAAATTTGAAAATTATTTGTATCATAACACTAAATTAGAAACGGCAAGTAGTTCAAGACACAATTTTGGAAAAGTGTACGTTGAGAATGGTGAAAAATATATAAAACTGAATTTACAAGTAAGATTTAAAAAATGAAAAACGACCTACAATAAAAGACATAGTGCATTTAGCATTTGGCACCAAATGGAAGATAAAAAAAATACACATCATAAAGAGATGAAACCAATTTTCATGTGGTTTTTTAAAATACCTTTTGAAATTGGCTTTATTCCCTATTTTTGCTCAAAGGCGACTCACGTAGCGTTCGATAGGCTCTTTCGAGCCGTTCTAGCCAAACTAGAAATAATTTTCCAAAAATGAAAACCCACTACAAACGACAAAGAACCGATTTTTCCGTAACTTTGCCTTCGTTTTGCCGAAAGGCGAAATATATCTTTGCGCAAGCAGCCAACTAGAAAATCAACGAATGCAATACCACAAGAATATCTTAACAACTATCGGCAACACGCCAATGGTCAAACTAAACAAGATTGTCAGTGACATTCCGGCCTTAGTCCTTGGGAAAATAGAAACTTTTAACCCCGGCCACTCCACCAAAGATCGGATGGCGCTAAAGATGATTGAAGATGCCGAAAAAGCGGGCCTTTTAAAGCCTGGTGGCACCATCATCGAAGGAACTTCTGGGAATACAGGCATGGGTCTTGCCATCGCCGCAGTCATCAAGGGCTATAAATGTATTTTTACCACGACGGATAAGCAATCAAAGGAAAAAATGGATATTCTTCGGGCATTGGGAGCAGAAGTCATCGTCTGCCCAACTGCCGTAGATGCTTCAGACCCAAGGTCTTACTACTCGGTTTCGAAGCGGCTAGGCGCAGAAGTACCCAACTCTTACTACGTCAATCAATATGACAACCTGTCCAATCGTCAAGCACATTACGAGTCCACTGGCCCCGAAATATGGGAACAAACCGATGGAAAAATCACGCATTTTGTGGTTGGTGTAGGTACAGGCGGTACGATTTCTGGTGTCGGCAAATACTTAAAGGAGAAAAACCCTAACATCAAAATATGGGGCATCGACACTTATGGCTCGGTCTTGAAGAAATACCACGAAACAGGGATTTTTGATGAGTCCGAAATTTACCCTTACATCACTGAAGGTATCGGAGAAGATATCCTTCCGGGAAATGTAGATTTTGACTTGATTGACCATTTCGAGAAAGTAACAGACAAAGACGGTGCCGTCATGACCCGCAAACTAGCCCGAGAAGAAGGCTTATTATTGGGCTATTCGGCGGGTTCGGCCATTGCGGGATTAAAGCAATTAAAAGACCAATTGACCAAAGATGATGTCGTGGTTGTCCTATTTCATGACCATGGCAGCCGCTATATAGGTAAAATCTTCAATGATAATTGGATGCGAGAACGTGGCTACTTAGATTCTGAAATAACGGCTGGCGAGCTTGTGGGACGCAAAACAGGACAAGAGTTTATTTTTGTCAAAGCCAACGAAACCCTAGATGCGGTCTTAAAGACAATGCAAGACAAGGATTATTCGCAGATGCCCGTCATGAACGACAGCTACAAAGTCATCGGCTCTGTCACAGAAGCAGGGGTTTTGGCAAAATTGTTAGAAAATCCAACCAAAAACAGCCAATTATCCGTTGAAGACATCATGGAAACACCATTTCCTATAGTCCCAGCAGATACGACTTTGACACAGCTTTCTAGGTTTATGAGCAATAAACAAAAGGCCGTGATCGTCCAAGACAAAGCCATGAGTTATCACATGTTGACATCTTTTGACTTGATTAGGTGCCTATAACCAAAAAAATGAAAGTTAGGCAAGATATTAGTAATAATCTTTCTAAAGATTGTAATCATTCAGGCTCAAACTTCGTTAATGGGGGGTGTTTGCTTCAAGCAGTTGATATCATCAACAAAAAATCAATTTAAATGAGAGTATTATTTTTGTTAATTGTGGTTTATACTTTGTTTCCAACCTTTGTGGAAGCACAAGACAAGCATTTTACACAATTTTATGCTTCCCCTTTGACCCTAAATCCCGCTTTAACGGGGTCTTCTGCAGGTAAATACCGTGCAGGAATCATCTATCGCTCGCAATGGAAAGGTGTTTTGGACAATCCTTTTAAGACTTATGCTGGCTCGATTGACCTAAAATTCAGGGTTTTTCCCAACAATCCCAACAAAGATTATGTCGGCGCAGGCATCCTTTTTTATTCAGACAAAGTGGCTGGAATTGATTTTTCTAATACGCAAATGGCTCTTTCTGGTGCTTTTCACAAGAGTTTAGACCCTAGAGATAGACAGTATATCAGTGCTGGCATACAACTAGGGCTTACCCAAAGAAATGTAAACATCAGTAGATTGACCTTCCAAGATCAGTATAATGGCATAGATGGTTATACGGAGATTTCGGCAGAAGAATTGCCCGAAAATAATTTTGGGTATCCAGACTTATCACTGGGCGTCAATTATACTTCTGCAATCGGTAAAAATAGCCGTTATTTTGTAGGTGGCGCCCTACATCATGCGCTTTCGCCAAAAATTACCTTTTATCGTACAGGTGATGTCATCGGACAAGCAAGACTTTACAGAAAATATTCGGGGCAATTTAGTGCGGATTTATATCTTGGCAACGACATTTCTATTTTACCAAGGTTCTTGTTTGCTTTGCAAGGGCCCCACATGGAAATTAATGCTGGCTCCAATATAAAATTTCGGATGAATAACTATAGCCCCGTATCCTTTCATTTAGGCGCTTGGGCTCGCCCCGTTCGTGACGAAAAATCTAACATTTTTCTAGATGCCGTGGTCCTGATGGTCGGAGTTGAAGTCAACAGTCTAGTCATTGGGCTTTCCTATGACGCCAATATTTCGGATTTGACCACCTATCGCCAAGGGCAAAATGCCTTTGAGCTTTCTATGAACTTTATCGGGGAATACGAAAATGATGAAGTTATGTGCCCTAAATTCTAAGGTATGTTAAACGAGTGGGCTTGCAAATTAATTTGCAAGATGTAGAGACGAGCGCAGCGAGTATCGCCGTAGAGCCTTTTCAGGATTTGGATTCAATAGAGC
>CAMZKG010000120.1 GCA_947311105.1 uncultured Saprospiraceae bacterium | reverse complement strand
CAAGCGATAGCCGATGTGTCCGCCAAGTCTCCGTATTACCTGCTTTTTGGCAAACAAACGGATCATAGTGGGGTCTATACTAAGTTTTGGGTGGATTTGAAGCTGCCGTGGAACTCAGATTGCTCAAAGGAAGATGCTATTGCTGATGCTATCAGGTGGAGTGCAAAAGATGAGTATTTGAAATATAATTCCCAAGCAAATTATTACTCAAAAGGTGAATTGGCTGGAATGAGGACACTTCGATTTATAGTTAAAAACTTAATTAGTTGTTGCGAGACAGAAACAGAGAGTAGCTGTAATTTATGTATAGATGCAGATTTCATGCGACGAAAACTTGAAGAGTTAGGATATTTTTCAACAGAAATTGATTCATTCCTTATTGAACCGCCAGTTGCTTTGAAAAGCGGTCAAGGCGATGTGGAAGATGAAAATTTTATTGAAGCCATAAATAATATAACTATATGGACTGACAACTATGTTCGATGGGATCTGAATGCTACTCATTTTGATGAGTTTGACAACTACAATTATGTTAACAAAAAATGTGTCATTACTAGTATTGATGATATGTGTGATAATGAGCTATATTCGAGAATAGGTTCAGGATATTATTCGTCTTTCGACGCATCTGTTGTCGTTTTTTTGTGGTACAAGCGAGATGATTCGGGCAAGATTATTGATCAGAGAGTATATTTTAAGGAAAACTTTCCGACACATAATTTTTCAAATGAAAGTCTCGAACTAGAACGACAAAATGTGATTTCAAAATGCGGTAATTATTTTTATGAATTACCAACCAATTATAACGCACTGAAAGTTGGTGATTACAATATTTCTGGTGCCGTAGCAGATGATGGGTTGTGGAGACATTATGGATTCTTTTACGATGGGAACTATCAATGGAGACAAGGAAATGTGACTGAAGTATTAAACCCAATTAAGTATCCTTTAGCGGACAGAGATGATATGTATGATGATTGTGATTTTTATAATATTGAAGACTATTCCAACTATGCGAGAAGGGCAAGGTTGAAAACAACAAAAAGCTTAATAAAAATCTTTAATAGATGGACAAAAAATAATGTTTTAACAGGGCTAGATGATGATTTGCATACAATTATAAGGCATTTTTATTCAGGTGGTGGAGAACCACTAGAGTGGGAATGTAACTCTGCATACTCAAAGTATATAAGTCAACAGCCATCAGTAAAAAAATTTTTTTTGATGCTAGATGACTCTCTGACAAATTGGATGAAACAACACGAAACTATTGATAATTTTTTTATAACAAATCACGATACATTACTTGTCAGACTACCTAAAAATATTCCAGGTGCTTCAGCTATAGCTCATGCTACTGCAGCAATTTCAATTGGGGGTGTTCAAGGATGCGAACTTAAAGTAATAAATTTTTTACCAAGTTCGAAATATGGAAAATATAATGGATACTACGATTGTTATTGGGCAGAAGTTGAATTGACTATTTATGATATATTTGGAGCTGGAACTTCAGATCGAAATAGAGGTGGCCCTGGGTGGCATCATGTTACTGATGAAATTCCAAGCGATGTTGGGGGAACAAATTTTGAAACAATTGCGGGTCTAACTGAAATGTGGTTATTGCAACATTGCCGTAATAATAATGGAAAATTAATTGGATTGTCTACCCCTAAATCATTTATTCCTTCTTCGCACATAATCCATATTCACAAAACGCTTCAGATATGTATTCCAAATTGATAATATTTCTTTTTTCAATAACGGTTTTTTCCTTTATTCTATTGGGTAACTGGTCATTTGTAAATGATAAAATTGATAATAGGATTGTACTCATTTGGATTTTCATTTTTCCTTTTAACTACCTATCAATATTTAGAAGAAAAAGAACCAAAATAGTGATTTATGCAAGCTCTATTCTATTAATACTTATTGGATTGAGCTTGCTAAATTTACGCAAGAAGATAAATATGAGCAGTAAAGGCACAACTGTTTGCCAAAAGGATGGGATAAAAATAAAGGAGGGATCCTGGAATGCATTTCTTGATTCTGGGAGTATATTCTATGCATTTTATCAATCTAAATCTTACCCTTTTTTGGAAAAAATTGCTTATCAAAGAGCCATAACCAATAGACATTACCATTTTTATGAGCATTCCGTTGAAATTATTAATAAGCAAAGGATAGCTATTACCTATTTTGACAAATATCATAGTAAAGAATGGGAAACTGACACACTAGATCTTAAATAATCCCCACATCAACCCTTTCGATAGTCACGAAACTGTTCCCAAAAACAATACGCATAGCTAAGAAATACAACACTTAAGCACGACGCCGAAAATGACCAACTAATTGATTATCAAATACCTATAAGTACAATTAATGTTCAATTGTAGTTTGTTCAATTGTTCAAGGGGTGGTATCAATTGCACAATTGAACGCCTAGGCAACCAACCAATTGAACGCTTGAACAATTGAACGCTTGAACAAAATTAAATAAATATCTTAAAAAATACTTGGGTGGTGCTACTAATCGTTGTATCTCACCATCCATTAGCGCACACGCAAAACTATGTCAGAATGACCGATGCTTCAGGCATAAATACAGATGCTTATCAAGCTGCATTGCAGAAAGCAGCGGATAGCTTGGTTGAAGGAGTTTAAGTCGGATTTCAAGGTCTATGACTTTGGGTTTTATTTGCATGATGAATCTTATTCTGGGGGTTATCCTGAAGCATTTGCGCAAGCGATAGCCGATGTGTCCGCCAAGTCTCCGTATTACCTACTTTTTGGCAAACAAACGGATCATAGTGGGGGCTATACTAAGTTTTGGGTGGATTTGAAACTGCCTACTACTGGTGAGTTGAGTTGTTTGCCGGAAGTTCGTTTAAGCTTTATAGGGCATGAAGTTGAGGGGGAAGCTGAAAAGGAATATGATTTGTTAAATAGGCAGACCAAGGAGTGCTATATAGCAGAAATAAAAGCCATGAAATGGTTACAGGGATATATTGATAATAAAATAAGTTGTTGCGGTAATGTCGAAGATGGATTATGAGCGTAAAAAAAAGCCCCACTAAATGAATAGTGGAGCTTTTTTAGGCGTTCAGATAGATTAAACAACCTTGATAATCCCTTCACTCTTATAGACACCAGCTTCCAATTTAGCTTTGACATCTTCAAAAGCAGTTAGGGTTAAGTCAATATCTTCTTGTGTATGGTTGGCTGTAGGAATCATGCGCAGAATCATCATGCCTTTTGGCACAACAGGATAAACCACAACAGAACAAAAAACAGAATGATTTTCACGTAAGTCATAGACCAATTGAGTGGCTTCACCGACAGAGCCTTGCATGTACACCGGTGTTACGCAAGTATTGGTGTTGCCGATGTCAAAACCACGAGCTTTTAATCCACTTTGTAGATTGTTGACATTTCTCCAGAGATTGTCTTTTAGTTCGGGCATGGACTTTAGCAGGTCTAAGCGTTTTTGGGCACCGACGACCATCGGCATCGGTAGAGATTTAGCATATATTTGCGAACGCATATTATACTTCAAATACTTGATGGTACGCTTATCCGCTGCAAAAAAGGCGCCGATACCGGCCATCGATTTGGCGAAAGTCGCAAAATAAACATCAATACCATCTTGTACGCCTTGTTCGATACCTGCTCCACGTCCACCTTCGCCCAAGGTGCCAAATCCATGCGCATCATCCACCAATAAACGGAAAGGGTAGTCTTTCTTTAGAGCCACAATTTCTTTTAGTAATCCTTGGTCTCCACGCATCCCAAATACGCCTTCAGAAATCACTAGGATACCACCTGTTTTTTTCTTATTAGTTAGAAAGTTTTGGGCGCGAACTAGGTTTTTTTCTAGGCTCTCCATGTCATTATGCCTAAAAACATAGCGCTGACCTGGGTGTAAACGCATACCGTCTAAAATACATGCGTGACTTTCGGAATCGTAAACAATCACATCATCTCTACCAGCCAAAGTGTCAATCGCCGATACCATCCCTTGATAGCCAAAATTAACTAAAAAACCAGATTCCTTTTCGACAAAATCGGCTAAATCTTGCTCTAGTTTTTCATGTTGAACCGTATTGCCGCTCATCAAGCGGGAGCCCATAGGGTAGGCCATTCCCCAGTCTTTGGCGGCTTCTCCGTCTATTTTTCTAATTTCGGGGTGGTTGGCCAGTCCCAAGTAGTCATTGACACTCCACATGATGACTTCTTTTCCACGAAACATCATTCTATTGCCGATAGGGCCTTCTAAGTTAGGATATACATAGTAGCCTTCTGCATTGTCGGCGTGTTTGCCCAAAGGGCCCATGTTTTCCATTTTGTCAAAAATATCCATCTGTACGTTTTTTATTGTTTTAATCCCTTTTTTAGACAGAAAAAAGAGATGCTCAAGTGACATTTGATGCCACCGAATATAGTTACATTTTCCCGCAAGGGCTTACATCAATCCTTTCTCGCGCATCCAATCATCATTAAAAATCTTGGAGAAATAAAGATTACCATGATCCGGAGAAAGAATCACCACGGTGTCTTTTTCTGTAAATTTATGCTTGATGTGCTTAATCGCAGCAATAGCCGCTCCTGTAGAAAAGCCCACCAAAATACCTTCTTTATTGGCGATTTCGCGCACGGTGTGGGCGCTTTCTTTGTCGTCCAACTGTACGAACTCATCAATTAAGTCAAAATCAGTATTACCAGTGATGATGTTTTTACCAACCCCTTCCAAAAGGTAAGATTTTACTTCGCTTTCGTCATAAATACCCGTTTCATGATATTTTTTTAGGATGGAGCCTTTTGCATCTACCCCAATGATTTTGATGTCTGGATTTTCTTCTTTTAGGTATCTTGCCGTTCCCGAAATAGTTCCACCTGTGCCTGATGCAGCGACAAAATAGGTGATGTTTCCATGTGTTTGACGCCAGATTTCTGGTCCTGTGGAAGCATAATGCGCATTGGCATTGTCTCTGTTGAAGTTTTGGTTGACATAATAGGCGCCCGGAATGTCTTTCGCCAATTGCTTGGCACGTGCGTAATAAGAGCGTGGATCCGAAGAAGATACTGCACTAGGGCATACTTCGACTTCGGCACCTAAAGCACGCAGCGCAGATAGTTTTTCGGGAGAGATTTTATCTTTTGTTGTAAATACACAGCGATACCCTTTTACCGCTGCCACCATGGCTAAACCAAAGCCAGTATTGCCCGAAGTCGCTTCGATAATCGTACCACCTGGCTTCAAATCACCCCTTTTTTCCGCCTGTTCAATCATATAATGGGCAATCCGATCCTTGGTAGAGCCTGGATTACCGGACTCCAGTTTGACATAGAAGTTGCCGGGGATGTCCTTAAATATTCGATTTAATCGAACTAAAGGGGTGTCACCGATGGTCTCCAAAATATTTGGATAAGTCCTTGCGGAATAAGGCTTAACAAAATCAGGGATACTTTCTTCCCGAATCTTTTTATAAGTCTCTTTTTTAAACCACTTCAATGATGTAGTCATATTTATTACGTTTTGGTTAAACTAAAAGAGCAATTATTGTGATGTTTGAGTCCCTTATTTAATCAGCCTTTTAGCTAGTTGCCTTCTCAATGGAACGCAAAGTCAAGCTGCAAAGTTAAGAAAAAGAATCCAAAAAACAGAATAACGACGCAAGTAAGTATCTGGAAGTCACTTATCCTAATTTATTCTACTGTATTAACATTTGGTTATAAATGATAAAAATCAGTGCGGGGGGCTGGCGTGGGTGCTTGGAGAGCGTGCAAGATTGTTATTCGGCAGAACGTTAGCTGTTAATACGGGTATGGAGTCTTTCTTATTTGTATGTGTGTCGTGTATGTCGTGAGTGTATGTCGTGAGTGTATGGCGTGTATGTGTGTCGTAGAACGCACTGTGTATGTACCCCGACTGGCGGGGTCAAATTTGGCAAAAGCCCAAAGAAATAGGAACCATCATTAGTCAAATTTGGGGCTGGAGTGCTCTAGATAGGGGTGAAATAAAGTTTCGCTACTGACTACAGCGACTTTTCGGCGTAAGCTCAACCGACTTACGTCAAAAAGGGTATCCCACTTGAATATTATAGTTAAAGTCATTGGAAGATACTTTGCGAAAGCCGCCCCCATAGTTTATCCAATAATAATCTTCTTCATTGGGGTATGGATTGCGCATTTTTAGCCCCAAGTCGAAGCGTAGGATAAAGAAAGTAAGATCCATCCGCAGCCCAAAACCTGTTCCGACGGCTATTTGCTTATAAAAATCCTTGGTAATCTCCGAGTTAGGACGTTCAAGGTCTTTGCGGAGAGTCCATACATTGCCCGCATCCAAAAAGAAAGCACCTTTAAAAATCCAATAAATGTCAAAGCGCCATTCGGACATCATTTCTAGTTTTAGGTCTCCACTTTGGTAGTAGGGGCGGTTGTAGTCGGGGTGGGAAGCGATGGAGTCTTGAAAACCACCTGGCCCTAGCTCCCGTATCGACCATGCCCGTAAGGAATTAGGCCCCCCAGCATAAAATTGCGAAACATAGGGCACGTTTCGGGTGTCAGATAATGGGATGGCTGCGCCTATGGTAAATTTTGCGCCAATGGTTTGGTTGGTCGTTACATTACGCTTGATGGTCGAATGCAAGGCTAATTTTAAGAATTTGGCATATTCTGTTTGTTGGTCGGGGTTTCGTCCAAGTCTAAAGACTTCTCTTTTGTTGAAGATGCCATTATAGGCTTGATTGATGGCCAAAATTTCTAAGCCTGATACATCAAAGCTCCCGCCCCAGTTGAAAGCAAGCCCTTTGGAGTCCACCCGAACATCAGAGTTGTAGGTAATATTTTTGAATAAAAAACCAGTGAATAGTTGTTTGCGGAAGCTCCGTTGTAGGTAGATAAAGTTTTCGATTAGATTATTAAAGGCGGTATCCGGTTGTGGAAAAAAATACTCAATCCCGATATTATTGACATTCATTTGGCTACCTTTTTTACCGTAGTAATTGATGCCGATATTGGATTTTAGGAGTTTGTATTTGTACCAATTGGGGATGTTGATAAAAGAAAAATTAGTGGATATTTGAGAAGAAGCAAATTTTCGGACATCTTTCGAATACTCATCCAACTGTCTGTTATTCAGCCACTTACCAATATTTATAAAAGGGATCGTATTGATGTATTTGGGGAAAAATAAATCTCCTGTGAAAGAAACATTAGAAGAGTTGATTCTACTTTTTCCCGCAAGGGCGATGTCTAAACCGGCGTCCAAATTGAGTCGTAATAACTCGGAGCCATGAAAAATATTGCGGTGGGCAAAGTTAATGTTTCCGCCGATACCAAGAAAAGAACCCCTTTGCCCTGCATTATCGACGTTGGAGTTATTAAAATCTACCAAATATCCCATAGACATTTTTTTCTTTGGCGACAAGAACAGCTTGATGTCCATTTTGGAAGAATCTTTGGGGGACACTTGTTGGCTAATATTGATGGAGCGAAAGTAATTGAGCTTACTCAAAAGCTTTTGCGTATCTTCGATTAGGTCGATATTATATAGTTTATTGGCTTCAATGGTTATTTTGCGAGTGATGGCTTTGGGTTTGATGTCCAGTAGATTAGGCGAAAAAGTGAAGCCATAGATTAAGGTGTCTTTTTCTGTTTTGAGTTGTTGTAGGGACTTGAATTTATGAAAGACCTTGATGTCGCCAATTCGATATACAGGATGGAGTAGTGAATCCCGATAGAGATATATTTCTAATTTAGCAATATTTTTTTTGCCTGTGGTATCCACTTGTATGGGCGCAATATGGGCAGGGGAGAACTTCGCATAGCCGCGATTACGGAGTAGGCGTACTATACGGCTGACTTCTTGATTGTAAGTTTCTAGGCTCAAAGGCACGTTAGGTTTGATGTGGCTATCCTGATTATGGCTCATCAATATTTGATAGATATTAGTATCAGGGCACACCAAAAAAGCGGAGTCAATAGTGGTTATTTGGTTGGGGGTGATGTAGTATTTGACGATGGTTTTATTTGGCCAGAAGTTGTTGGTTTTGTAGGTGATTTCTGCATCAAAAAAGCCTTTTTGTGCCATCAACGCTTTCATGTTGGCGAGTGTTTTTTGCGTAAGCGTCGTGTCATAAATAGCGGGAGTTTCCGAGAGTTTTTTGAGCACCCATTTGTTAAATTTGGTGGTGTCCGATTTGGCGGCAATATGATAGTGATACCAACGTCTAGTGACAATAAAGTTACGGTTGGGGCGCTGTGCATAGACCGTTGAAAGGTCGTATTTTAGTTTCTTTTTGTTGTGTATTCGTTGTGCATGTTTAAGATATACTTTGTTTTTTTTTAGAAATTTCTCGTCTTCTTTTAGGTATCGAACGGTGCTACAACTGGAAAAGAGAAAAAGCCCAATAAGCAAAAAGGTAGCCGCCCAAGCAAGGTGATGGGGTGTCGTAGTCGATATTTTGTTTTTCTTCTCCATGAATGGCGACAAAAGTAGTTGATTTTTTTAGATTTTACGCAAAAACTGTTTTTTTGATGTCAAAAGGATAAAAAGAGCGTTTATTGGGCTTGGTCTTGGCTGAATATCCTACTTTTGTATATTATCATAGATACAACGTTTGTAATTGGACTTGTGGAGATGATTTTCGTTAATAATGTCCTAAATTCGCTTAAATGCTGAGTAAAAACCAAGAAAAATATGTGAAAGGCTTGCACCAATTAAAAAATCGGCGTCAATCAACTGCCTTTTTCTTTGAAGGGCACAAGATGGCGATGGATGGGTTGGGTACGTCTGATTTGACTGTGGATTATATTTTTGCTTTGGGAAGTTGGGTAGATGCTTACGCAAAAAAACTGGACAAGTCGCTTGCGCAAAAAGTAATCCCCGTTTCCGAAAGGGAGATGAAAAAAATCAGTGCTTTAAAAACACCTACACCTATTTTGGTGGTTGCTAAACAGCCGCCATTAGACACCAATCTCTTTTTGGACGGCAAAGGGTTAAAGGCGATTTATTTGGAAGATATTCAGAATCCTGGCAATATGGGGACGATTTTGCGCGTAGCGGATTGGTTTGGCATTCAGCAGGTGATAGCGTCGCCCAATTGCGTAGATTTTTTCAATCCCAAGGTGATTCAGGCTTCGATGTCGTCGATATTTCAGGTAGGGATGTCGGTGATGGATTTGGGAGAGCTTGCGCAAGAAAGGGGAGAAGCCATGATTTTAGCGACGGCAATGGAAGGGCTGCCGATACAAGGGGTTGATAATCAGTCAGATACATTTATTTTGATGATAGGCAATGAAGGCAAGGGGCTTTCGCCAAAAGCCTTTGATTTAGCGGATAAAAGGATCACGATTCCAGGTAACCCAAATCGCAAAGCCGAGTCCTTGAATGCCGCGATGGCTACAGGGATTATTTGTGGTTTTTTGGGGATGGGGTAGGAGGCTGATTTGAGCGCTCCACCCCCAAATTTTCATTTTGTCTCACTTTGCGAAACCCTTTTATAGGTATTGCTTTCAGCAAGGGCAACCGCATGGTAACAAAATGAAAATT
>CAMZKG010000119.1 GCA_947311105.1 uncultured Saprospiraceae bacterium | reverse complement strand
AGTCGCTCACTTCGTTCGTTGGTTGAGTCGCACTTCGTTCGCTGGTTGAGTCGTTCGCTTCGCTCTCTTGTTGAGACACTCGCTTTGCTCGTTGGTTGAGACGCTCACTTCGTTCGCTGGTTGAGTTGCTTGCTTTGCTTGCTGGTTGAGCGCTTGTCTTGTGGACTTTGCAGGTGAATAATATTACCTTTTCTCCTTGTATCCTATAGATACAAATAGGACTTAACGCATTTTTCAGGGTCAAAACAACTCTTTTTCCGCAAGGATGTTGTACTTTAGCCACTCATGTGAACACTAAAAATTAGACCATGGCAGAAAAAAGACATAAAGCACACCTTCTGTACGTAGAAGATGATGAAGCACTGAGCTTCGTAACCAAAGATAATTTAGAACTAGCTGGATACAAAATCACTTATGCAGCTGATGGTAAAGAAGCGCTTTCTTTGTTTAAAAAAGGGAGCTATGATTTGGCTATTTTGGATGTTATGCTCCCCTATGTCGATGGCTTTGAAGTGGCGAAGAAGATTCGGGAGAAAAATGTATTGATGCCGATTATCTTTTTGACTGCAAAGTCGCTAAAAGATGATAAGCTACATGGACTGAGACTTGGGGGAGATGATTATATCACCAAGCCTTTCAATATGGAAGAACTTCTTTTGAAAATTGAGATATTCTTGCGCCGCTCCAAAAGCCCTGTTTTGCATAGCCAAGGCGAACTCATCAAGCTGAGAAGCTATGATTTTGACTATGATAACTTAAGGGTTATCCATGACGGCGAAGAGTCTTCGCTTACGCAAAAAGAAGCAGATTTACTGATGTTTTTCTCCAAACACCAGAATCAATTGGTCAAACGCTCTGATATTCTACTAGCTCTTTGGGGTGAAGATGACTATTTCTTGGGCCGAAGTATGGATGTTTTTATCACTCGCTTACGCAAATACCTAAAGAAGGACGACGGTATTAAAATCGAAAATGTGCGGGGTGTTGGGTTTCGGTTTTTGGTGAAGGAAGGTTAAAGGGTTTAGCGGTTTAAGGGTTTAGCGGTTTAACGGATGCAGAATGCGAGATAATTGGTTTGTTAAAATATTATTTTTTCCTATTTCCTTGCTGTATGGTTTGGGTATTTTGCTGCGCAATTTTCTGTATGATTCAGGTACGTACAAAAGGGCGGAGTTTGATGTACCTATTATTTCTGTTGGCAATCTTTCTACAGGTGGGACAGGCAAAAGTCCACACGTCGAATACCTTATCATGCTGCTTCGCCCTTATCTCAATGTGGCGACTCTTAGTCGTGGGTATGGGCGTAAGACTCATGGATTTCGGATCGTCAATGCGGCAGATACTGCGGCGACCGTTGGGGATGAGCCTTTACAATTTAAACGAAAATTTCAGGATGTGGTGGTCGCCGTGGGCGAAGAACGAATGATGGCTATCCCCCAGATAATGGGTGCTTCCCCTAATACCCAAACCATCCTTTTAGATGATGCTTTTCAACACCTTGCGGTAAAACCAGGACTAAATATCTTGCTGACTTCCTTTAAACAACCTTATTTTAAGGATTTTTTATTGCCTTCTGGAAATTTGAGAGAATGGCGTAGTGCCGCCCAAAGAGCAGACATCATCGTGGTCTCCAAATGCCCCGATAATATCACAGAAAGCAATCGCCAGCAATACATCCACAAAATCCAACCACTCCCCCACCAAAAAGTATTTTTCAGCAAATATGGCTATGGTGCCCCCTACTATCTCTACAATGGCAATCAACGCATCAACCTTACCAAAGAATTTACCGTTATTTTGATTAGTGGCATTGCCCAACCAGACTATTTGATTTATCACCTAGAGTCCTTGGTCAAGGAGACATTCATGGCCGAATATCCTGACCATCACCCTTTTACGGTCAAAGACCTAGACAGCATTCAAGCACTTTACCAAAAAGTATCTGGGGACAAAAAAATCTATATCACAACCGAAAAAGATGCCATCCGCCTTGATGCCCATCGACAATATATCCTAGACCACAAGATGCCCATTTTTATTTTACCCGCTGGCGTGGAGTTTTTATTTGGGCAAAAAGATGAATTTGATGGAGAGATAAAGGATTTTTTGATGGAGTTTAAGGTTTGATTGCATAGCGGGTGTACGGTGTAGCGGGTGTACGGTGTAGGGTGTAACGTGTAACGGTGTAGCGGGTGTAGGGTGTACAGTACTGCATGGTCTAGCAAAAAGAAATTTTAATAGGTGGATCACTTTTGGAAGCTTTTTAACATTTGCCTTTTATCTTCCCAGTAGCGATACTGGCTGCGCTCTATTAGAGCCAATTCCTGAATTGGCTCTACAGCTTGCAAATCAATTTGCAAGGCCAATCCTACTCTTCCTTATAGACCAAATCAAAAAATTTGACTCCAAAAGTATCTTGTGCTGCCACCTCCACAGCCGCAATATCCGCAATGCTTGAAAAGTCTTTGTCTAAATTATCCACATAGCCAATATTATAGTAAGATGACTTATACGCACGCTGTGGTAACAACAAGGATTTATTATCATCGCTTAAAAAGAAAGTCCGCAGACTAGGAACATTGACTTTGTTTCCCTCCATCGTGATTGGGTAGCTCACCACAGTATCACTCTTTACTTCAAGCGTATTAGGGTCTATATCTACAAAGGTCACATCAAGTTCGACGGCACTTTTCAACACTAATTTTCGAACGTCAAAAAATTTAAGAGTTTCATCCGTACCTTCTACTAGTTGAGCATCAAAGCTGGCTTTATAACTATCTTGAACAGTAATTTCACTATAGGTATTATTCTCTCCTTCTACATAAAACTTGGTAAGATCATCCATATTGTAATGGTCTATTACAAAACTCAAAGGATAGTCCAACTTATTCTCTGGTGTAACCGTTTTGTCTTTACCACATTTGACAAAAAATAAGGCCAAAAAAAGTAGTGGTACAATTTTTAAATTTTTCATATTTTTATTTTTTTTGCGAAGTTACATCTTTTTTATTGTTTAACAATCTTTTGGGTATAGATATTTCCGTATATATCTTGAATCCTTAGAAAATATATCCCAACAGGTAGCGATAATTCAATTTGCTTTTGATAATCCCAGCTATCGACAACCATCTCACTAACAAACATTTTATTTCCTAAAATATCCAATACAGATGCAATGTATTTTGATTGCTCTCCTCCGACTATACGAATGGTCAACTCATCGCCAAATGGACTCGGATATACGGATACATTGCCTTTAAATTCTAGGTTATCGTCAACAACAATGGTTGACTTTTTATAATTTTGACTAGAATCTTTTCCAACAAAAGAAATATAAGCCTTTCGTGCTTTTGAAGTTTCAGGTATCAGGCCTACAACATTATAGACACCTATCTTTCTGGGGTCATTGCCACTAAAAGTCCCACCAAAAAAAAGCAAGCCATTATTCCACATAATATCAGAAACTTCTTCATAGTCAGGACCACCATAGGATTTAGCTTCAAACACCCCATCTCCATCAACCCCTAGGATTAAAACATCAAATTCCCCATTACTTTTTACTTTTTGACCTTCAATATTCAACTCTCCTTGAAACGTCAAGCCGACAAAAACGCTATCATTTAACCCATATTCTATATCTAAGCTTTTTCCATAAATTAAACTATCTGGAAAGCTATATACCCATTTCACATCATCAGAATTAACTACATTAAAGACAGCCGTCTTGCTTTCCGTATCATAGAATATTGATGCTCCTTCTGTTTTCACTTGCGACACATTGGACATGGCAAGAGTAAAATCGCTATCATTCGTATTTGGGTTAGAGCTAAAACCAATCAAATTACAGCTATTATTTGTATAAAAATAATCGTCAATTTGGATTGAGTCATCCCTTATCTCTGCGACAAAGAAAAAAGGATCATCCTTTATAAAACCTTGACTTCCCCAAGAGATTGTATTTGTTCGACTCTTAGCAGCCATTAGGATAGAATTCCCTTCTCCAAGAGAGAAAAATAATCCATTCTGCTCATCCACACCTAAAATCTCATTATAACTATGAATCAAACCTGTAGTATCAATCGTAATCACAAAAGAAGTATAATCTTCCGCCTTTGCGATAGGCACTCCGTTAAAATTCAAAACACCTTTATAACCACCGCCAATAACGATATCGCTACCTTGCTTTTCGTAGAATAAAATATCAAACACGCTATTAGAATCAACATTCAAAAACCGTGTCCAAGAATCATTCTTTTGACAATCAACCTGAAGAACTTTGTCTTTATGGTACAGCCAATAGTTTATATTTTTATCCAAATCATCTACAAAATAAAGCAAATTATCCTTTGTATTCAATCTTCGTATTCCTTCTTCTTTGGGCATAAAATCTTACTTCCCTGGAGCCAGTCCTTTTAGATTTTTTTTATAAGATTTGAACCCATTTGGCCCTGTCCAAAAATAAACCAAATTACTATTATAAGTCGGCTGCCCCTTCCATACAACCCCAACACTAACATTAATCTTTCCTTGATTGGTCATTAATAAATCATGTGCAACCGAACCATCAATTGAAATAATTGCATCATTCCCTGGATTGCATTGCTCTGGTGGTATAGGGTCTTTGGGATTATGAGCATTAAACGAATTGCAACAACACAAATTAACATTCCTAGACAAAGTACATCCTCCTTGACTCCCCACTACTGTATAATAACCTAAACACAATTTTGTTACCTTTGCTGCACCATTAACAACACTTGTAACCTTACTAAAATCATCTGGCCCTTTCCAATTCAAAAGAGCAAAATTACTTGCAACTTCAATTTTCCCAGTACAGGATGGGGAATTCCCCTTGCAAAATGCCAGATTATCATAACTTGATATGTCCAATGAGTAACTACCAATATCAACGCATTTTTTAACTGTACAGGACGGAATGCTCGTATTAACACAATCTGAATAAGGACCGCTAATCCAAATGCATTGTTCGCCTTGTGCAAAACCATCTAAATAAATATCCACATTTGCCGCAACATTTTTTTTCTGCCCCGCCCAATTTACTTCAAAGTATGCACTACATCCAGGATGTAACCAATATGTACCTGCCTCAATCTTAAATCGAACTTCACCTGTGGCATTATATCCACATGCCTTTTTCGTCGTAACAAAATCTACAATTTTAAAAAGACTCTTTTTCTCTAATAGCATTGTAGCCTCCCCTGTACACCCTTTAGCATCAGAAACTGTAACAGAATACTCACCAGCTCCAACGTTACTTATCACTTCTGTTGATGCCCCATTGCTCCAGCTATATGTAAATGGTGCAACTCCATTCTTCAAACTACTTTTTAAAGCCCCTTTCCCTCCTTCATAACAAATTCCTGCTAAGACACTTATTTTTGCGGTAACGTTGCTTTCACCAATAGTAAAGCACTTAGTGACCGTGCAAGGCGCTAACCCTTGCAAATCACAGTCAACTGGATAGTAGGGATCTTCTTCCAAATAAGGACCAGAAATATCCATACAATATGTTCCCGCATTTAGTCCAGTCCATGTATATTGATTACCATAAACCTTATGTGATTGACCGTCTATAGTAGCAATATAGTATAGAAGCAAATCACATATTGGTTGAGGCGGAGAAAACGGGCTTTCGGCATCTATCGTGATGGATACAGAGCCATTTGCTTGGCCATTACATGCTGGAACCACATCATAACTAACATCAAAAAAATCCCCTTTAGACGGCACTTCAAAGGTAGCTTCCAACTTACCACACAAATCATCAGTTACAGTCACCGTATATTTTCCTGGTAATAGATTAGATATATCATCTTTGGTTTGTCCGTTTGACCAGACGTAAGTATATGGCTCGAACCCGCCTTTAAGCGTTATGTCAATGCTACCCGTGGAGCAGTTTTTGTAGGATGGAGTAATGTTTGCGCTAATATTGTCAGATTGTGCATACGCCGTATTGACTGAAAGTGCAAGGAGTAGTATGATTGTTATGTATTTTATTTTATTTTTCATTGTTTACTTAATTTTGATTTTGATTGAAATACTTCCAAAGTATCGTTTTGAATATCAGGAATTATTAAAAATCGATACTCCTTATTTGTTTCAGTCACAATCATCATACTCTTGTTCAAAAATTCTATAGATATTGGATTCCCTAAAGATGAAAGAGAATTATTTTCAACTACTTTAATATATTTATTGGCAAGCTCATATTTTTGGCTTTCATATTTCTTCTTATAAATTCCAAAACTCAAAGACCCCTTGTTTGTGGAAGTGTTTAATACTATATGAAATATCATATCTTGATACAGAACACAATATCCCTTTCCAGTTATTTCATTACCTAAGTTTAGGGCAAAGTTACTGGATTGATAAAATGAAGTTATTAAATTCCTTCCATCATATAAAGAAATCGAATCATTACCATATGATCTTTCCAGCTTTTTAAAATCTCCAAGAATAGTAAATGAACTCGGATGCTGACCAATAAGTGATTGTGATATCAATATCATAAACATTAAAAATATTATTTTTTTCATTTTATGGTGTTTTAGTTAATTCAGGAGTATTTAGGGTGTTGGCCTGACTCTTAAATATATAAAAAGTACCTGGACCATTAGGATTAGGTGTTGTCCCAATTTTAAATACTACGCCCTTCACAATTTCTATCGCAGAATCTTCGTACTCTTCTAACTTACCAGAAGAAATATATAGACCATAAGATGGGTCATAGAATTTATTATCATAGGATATAAAAGCATGATCTCCAAAAATTGATGTAGGGTCTTGGTTGTTTTGAGCCTTTTTTCCCATTAAACCTAAAGCATGTTGCCATTTTGATGTGTCCCCAATCCATAGGACAGCTTTTAGACAAAGTTAAATAATTTTTGGATACTTTGTATAGTCGGGCAATCCATATTTTTTCCCTGAACTTTTTTTGAATACTCTAAGCATCATTCTTAATTCATCCCAAATACCAAATTGAGTACTTGGGTGCCTAAATGGCCACCTAGCATGTCCAATCTCATGTCCCATATCTATAGTTTTCTTTTGGTGGTGTAAAGAATATCGTAAGGTTTTAAAAACTCTTTTCCAGTTGATGTATTCCGATATATGATTCCCTTTTTTGTCCTTCTAACAAATTTTTTTTCTTTACTTCTTTTCCTGCTTTCATACCACTCAGGTGTGCCTTTTTTTAACCGACGATGATGGATATATTTTGAATAATAAATCCCTTCATAGGGATTTATCAATATTCTTTTTTTGCCCAATCTTCCAGGAATCATATCCGCGTCATCAGTATATAGCGCCCCATCTAATACGCCATCTGGAGCAATCTCTTCATATATTTTCTTTTTTGTAGTAACATCATAAAGAACAAGTTTTGGTTTTCTACTTATGACGGCGTCGTAAACTTGTTCCCCACTATGAGTAATAACAAGGAAGCGACCATCTGTTGTAATACTTACAGGTGTAATTTCAACTAAATTTTCAATTCGCAGAATTTCTTCTCCAAATTTGTTAAATACAATGGCTATTCCCATATCACTTAGCAGATTGTATTCTCCAGTATTGGTAATAATACGATACACCAGCAACCCATAATCTCCACGAACCATAAACCGTGTAAGAGTTTCGACATAACTTATTGGCAAATCCTTAAACATTCCATATTCTGCGGACGAGTATAATACTTTTTTCAACTCATCAGGAACTTCAATACCATCTAGCTCATATACTTTGGAATGATAGATATTTAAATGATAGGGCACATTACCTAATAAATCTAGGTACACGTTGTACGGGTTGTTCCTAACCACATCAAACTCATACGTACCTGTTCCATCTTTCGACTGAAAAGTGATTACCTTTACCTCTCCATTAAAATGTGAATAGCTAATTCCTTTTTTATCAACTGTATCAGTTGTGGATACTTCAGACTTGACTATACCTTCATCACTAGGCAAATCTTTATTTTTTGGTGCCATTTGGCCTTTTTGCTTTGATTTTATTTTAGGCTTAGGCTTGAATGCAGACTGACTATTAGGTCGTCCAGTTGAATCTATTACTCTTTCTCCCTTCGCATTTACTGGTCTTTTTGTGCTTCCGCACCCAATAAAAAGCACTAGTCCCACTCCAACAAGAAGCCTCGTTATACTGGTAAATGAAATATTATTTATCATTTCTATCGTTTTTTCTTTCTAAAAAATTACCCAACCGCTGGCTTTTATTTGAAGTGTCCCCAACCCACAGGACAGCTTTGAGACTAAACAAGATAAAGAATAGGTAATCAGCATACTCGGTAAATCTAGCTTTCGTCGTCGAACCTTCTTGACGCTCCCAGAGCTCCTTGCCAAACATACGCCTAAAGCTATCCCCAAATTTCTCTGTTAAATGATGAAATTCTTCTTCAGTCATACCAATGGTCGCATTCCATTGTCTTTTGTTTGTAATATTTCTAAAATCTGCATTCATAATTGGAGGATTTATTGCAAATATACAAAAACAATCACATTGACAATCAATTAGTTAGGGAAATTCAGGTCTAATATTTAGAGCACAGCTATAAGGGAGCCCGTAGTATGCCTGACGTGGCACACATCAAATCCATACTCTGCTTCTATGCATAATAGCCAAGGGCGTTATATTCTAAAAATAACCGTAGCTTTGATGCAGATTATTGGATAATAACAAGCGGACGCCATCCTACCAGGCAAGGACGCTTCCGTTTTTTCCATTGTTAGATATGGTTCATCATTTTCTATCCATCTTCCAAGTATTTCTATAGACATCAACAACTCCATTTTTAGGGACAACTTCAAATTCCCAAATTTGACGATTCTTTTCGTTTTTGATAATGTCGTAATACTGAACACTACCTAGTATGAGTGGTCCTGATGGGGCACCAGTAATTACTACCTTTTCTGGATTATACTGGTATAGCCATTCTATATCAACAGTACCAATTAAAACGTCTTCAGTTCCTGTTCCATCTTGAGAGAAAGAGATTGACAAAGTGTTGCTACTTTCTGAATATAGTGTATCTGCCCTAATCTCCTGTATGACTTGTGTAATCTCCCAATCACCTACAATGTTATTGCGTTTAACGTCGAAATCTATGGCGGCATCATCTTTGCGACAAGAAAGAAGTGTCAATAGAATGCTTACTAAAATTAGTCTTTTCATATTACTGGTTTTAAGTTTTAGAAAATTGGGAGCCCCTCCTTATGTTACATCCTTACTCAATAAAAATTCGTTCAACTGTCAAATTCCCCCTACTGTCAGATAAATGGATGAAATACACCCCTGCTGATTGAGTTGATAAATCCAAATCAATATGATTAAGTGTCTCGGATGAATTTAACGAATAAACTACTCTTCCTATTATATCGAACACATTAATTGTCAGTTCATTAATGCTTCTATTGAATTTTAGGCGAATATTCCCATTTGACGGATTTGGGTGTACGTCAACTATCATTTTATTTCCCTCATTATACTTAGCATTTAGTTTTTCAGTGCTATGAAATTTTACATCTACACTTCTTTTTTTAAACTCCTCACTATTTATTGTGGCGAGTAAACTTTCCGTTGTGTATGTATAAGTTGGAACTCCTAATTCTTTGGCAAGATTGATTTTTTCGAGTTCTTTACCAAAGCTACAGTCATAGTTTACACAACCTCCTGCGACCCAAGTGTTGCCGCAATATACATCAGCCCAGCACCAATCTTTATTACATTCCGAACTAGATTGATAAACTACTGAAGAACAATAAGTCGGAGCCCCTGCATCGACTAAGCCAATACCAGGGATGTTACAGGCATAATCGACACACCCAATATTTACAGGGCAACCAGATGCGCCAACAGCAAAAGGGCCATATTTCAACGATCCAACCTCTAATAAAACAGTTTGACCATCCTGACATACTCCGTATAAATTACAATTGGATACGTATACATTGTACCATCCTAAATTTTCGGCAAATGTTTTTCCTGTTGCAGGGCAATAGCTATAAAGAGTATTACAATCAAGTGTTTGTTCATAGTTGAAATATTCTGTATAATCGGCTCCATTGCAATGCACCGTTCTCGTACAAGGAGTAGTGGATGTGGTTACAGTTCCTTTTTTTGAACCAACGGTAAAACAGATTTCCTCCGTATCACAACCACTTTGATCTTTTACAACTACACAATAATCACCAGCAGGAAGATTACTGATTGAAGAACCTGCCATTCCATTATCCCAAGTAGCGGTATATGGAGAGTTTCCGCCACTGATGGCAAGAGTAATATTTCCTGCAGCCACTCCATCACATGTTTCTTCAATTGAAGCGGCAACTTCAATTGGATTAGCTTCGCAATCGATTATTTCAAAGCATTTTTTATCTTCTGAGCATCCATCAAATACTCGAACACAATAAATACCTGGTACTAATCCTCCGATCAGGTTCATCGATGTGGATGTAAAGCCATTTGGTCCTGTCCACTGGTAATGAATCTGACTTGCCCCCCCTGTCACATGTAAAATAATTGAACCATTTTTTGAGTTTACGCTACCCGAAACAGCAATTGGCTCAACAGAATCATCAATTGTAGCGCAACATTCAATCTTAAATGAAGCTGATGCCGTACAGTTTCCCATGAAAACATTTACAGTATAAATTCCAGGACATAAATCTGTAACAGTATTGCTGAAAAGTTGACTAGGGTTGGGGATATTTGCCCATTCTATTGTTGCACCTGGAGCTACACTTATTGTCAATGCTCCAGAGCAGCTACCTTTACCTTTGCATAAAGGAATGTTCTGTTTGTCAGTTAGTTGAATCTTAGGATCGGAATCTTCATTTCCAACTTCCCAACAGTTTTCATATTCACAGCCATCAACATCAGTCGCAACTAAACAGTATGTACCAGGTTTAAGGTCAGTTCTATCAAGTAGATTTTCCTGCCAAGGTTTTAAATCTTTCCATCTGTAAGTAAAAGGACTATGACCAGCTTCTTCACAATCAATAAAAGCAAATATTTTACCTCCTACACCACATTTTGCATCAACTACTTCTGCATCAACTCTACAATCTTCGCTGCAGCCACATTGTATTCCGAATCGTTTCCTGACTGTACCACAAAGTGCATCAGTAACTTCAACAATATAAATCCCAGACATAACATTCATCAAATCTTCTCCATCATTATTACCTTGAATACCGTAATTCTCCTGAACAATATAAGTATAAAGAGGAAACGAAGGAGACCATATCGTCCTCTTCCAAACTACGTCATAAGGAGGAAAGCCTCCATTGATATGTAAATCAATTTTGCCATTCTGACAATGTTGATTGAATGTCGGATACATAATATCCGCTGTCAATACATCCTGGGCACTTGTAGTCATGTGCAGCAATAGCAACATGATAAAACTTATCGTGTATTTTATTTTATTTTTCATTGTTAATGTTTTTTTGATTTACGACAATCTTCTATCCACTTTTCTCTTTCTATTATAAATTCTCTACAATCCTTAATGTAAGTGTTAGAAGCGTCAGATATTTTAACTATGTCTTCATCGATAATCTTATACGTTCTTTGATAATCTTTTAAACCCTGCTTTGGAATAGCTGGGCTTATATACATGCTACTACCACCCCAAAAACCTGCGGTATTACTTCTTTCCCATTTACCCTTATCATTTTTAACAAATTTTTCGTATCCTGTATGTAGCTCTGATTCATAAATGAAACAAACTTTATCCGAGCTCAATATTTTAGTGTCAAGCAATTTTATTTTAAAGGCAAATTGCACCACAATTTCCTTTTTACCTTGACCATCTACTAGAACAACAGAATTGAAGCCGCCTTCTTCAATGACAGATAATTTATTTTCTTGCGAGAAAGACTTTTGAAAAAAAGAAAAACAAAGTATTAATATTATTGTATATCTCATTATATTAAATTTAAGGT
>CAMZKG010000118.1 GCA_947311105.1 uncultured Saprospiraceae bacterium | reverse complement strand
TTGGTTTTTATTACTTTTACAGCTTCTTCAGCCGAAACAGATTTGTACATATTTTGTTTTTTGCAAAAGTATTTTCTTTTCTTTTTTTAAAAGATGTTTTATGTCATTATTTTAACATCTTAGTTAATTTATTATCCGTTTTTAACGGTTATTATATTGATAAAATCAAATAAATACTTATAATTTAAAGTTTTAATTTTTTTTGTATATTTGTTGAAAAATATAATGGTTGTTGATATGCAACCGTTGGCAACCATAAAAACCGAAATCAGAATATAATTTCTGATTTTTTTATTTGCATATTATATATATGTATATTATATTTGCACTTATATTTCAAATACAAAAATAAACGATATGTATAAAAAAGAAAAAACAATCATAATTAAAGAAGCAACTATAAATGAACTTTGGGAAGCTCATTCAGATGTTAAAAATTGGTCAAAGTGGCAAGATGATATAGAGTGGACAAAGGTTGAAGGGGAAGTTAAAAAAGGTACAAAGTTTATTATAAAGCCAAAAGGTGGATTTAAAGTAAAATTAGAGATTTTAACATTTAATAAGCCAGAGCAATTTACAGATGTTTCGTATTTACCATTTTGTAAGATGTTTACTACAACAAAAATGAGAGAAGTCGATAATGGCGTTGAAATTAAACTTGAAATTGAAATGAAGGGACTTCTAACGTTTTTGTGGAAAAACATAGTTGCAAAAGATATAATCAATGGTCATTTAGAACAAAATAAAAGTATGGTTAACTACATTAATTCAGCAAAAAATGAAAACTAAATATTGGATTGCAGTAGTTTCCAAAGAGCACGTTCTAAATGGAATAGATTGGGAAATTATGCAAGTTTGTCACGGCAAAAAAGCACCATTGAAAAGAATAAATAAAGACGATTTTATAATTTTTTATTCTTCAAAATATAGATTGAAGGATAAGAAACCTTATCAAAAATTTACATCAATTGCAAAAGCAATTGATGATGAAATATATCAAGTAAAAATGTTTGAAAATTTTGAACCATTTAGACGAAAAGTAAAATTTCTTAAATGTTCAGAAACCGAAATTAAGCCTTTAATAAACGACCTTGATTTTATACAAAACAAAAAAAGTTGGGGCTATCCTTTTCGATATGGCTTATTAGAAATTTCAAAGAAAGACTTTGATTTAATAACAATTAAAATGTTACTCGAAAATGAATAAAAAAAATAACCCATTTAGTTATAAAAATTCAAATGATGCAACCGGATTTTTACTTTATAAAGTTCATAATTTTTGGCAAAGAGAAATAAAACGAAATCTAAAAGAACTCAATATAACTCACACTCAATTTGTGATTTTGGCAAGTACTTATTGGTTAATCTTACAAAAAGAAGAAGTAACGCAAATTGAAATTGCACGACACGCTAAAATGGATGTAATGATGACTTCTAATGTAATACGAACACTTGAAAAAAAGAAACTATTAAAAAGAATGGAACACAAAAAAGACACAAGGGCAAAACTTGTAATTTTAACACAAAAAGGAATTGATACTCTTAACGTTGCGGTTAAAAAAGTGGAAACATTTGACCGTGAATTTTTTAGTAATTTACAAAATGAAAAAGAGTTTAATAAAGAATTATTAAGATTGATAAGCAAAGAATAACGGTCGCCAACAAATAGGACTATGAGCGGTCTGCAAGACCTAGCGATTAGTCCAATGTTGAACTACATCCGCCAAAGGACTATGGGGATTACGACTGTTTAGCAAGGAAGGAGAGAAGTAAGAAATAGTGTTTTTGTCTGTATCGCGCTACTTATTTAGGTTATTAGGCTTGTAGTGTGCTTATTTATTGGGTTCTGAATTGACTTTTAGCTTGTTTTTGTTTAAAATAGGCATAGCCGCTACCTTTGTGGGGTAAAGGGATAATCAATTCGTTACAGCTTTCTTGGTAAGCTTACTGGATCTAATGAATACTTTTCAGCGCGAAACAAAAACATTATTCAGAACCAAACCGTACATAAAATAATGAAAGAAAATTTTAAAATAGCCGTAAAGATTAGTTGGAAAACAGCTCTAAAATGGATTTATATTTTCGCACTGGGAAATATAGTCACTTTAATAACTTTCCTTCTGGCTTTGTACAATAATGTTGGGCTAGCAGAAGGGGGACACGGCAGTCTTGTTGGATTGTTTGTAGGTTTGTTAACAAAAAATATTTTCGCTTTCCTACTTGTTTTTGGAGCTCCTGTTTTTATTGCTTTATATTTTATTATAGCAAATAAAGTTTCCATTCAAAATGCAATATATCTATTGTGGAAAGGAAAAGCGGGCGATTATATTTCTTCTAAGGTGAAAAGTTTAGCTGTAAATTTAACAGAAAAAAAGAGTGGAGAAAAGAACTTACAGATAAAGCTGTTTTAAAAGCTAAAATGTTGCAGTTGACCAAAGAAGATAAGAATACTTCTAAACTACAACGTAAGATTATAAATTTTGGATTTAAAAAAATTAAACTAGATGAATTTGATTTTCAAGATGAGAATTTAAACTTAGCTGATTTTTTAACAAATAAATTTAATAATCTTGTAGCAGAAACAGCCAAACCTTCATTAAAATTACTGTGGATAGTAATTATTGCTCAAATTGCCCTTTTAATTGCTTCTATTACTATTAAATATTAATAAACTAATCCTAATAAATAGGGCTATTAGCTGATGTGTCCCCAATCCACAGGACAACTTTGGGACAAAGTCAAACAATATATGTAGCCTTTTGATAGTTACATTGTAAGCTCCAAATCTTTGGAGTATTTGGGGCTTCAATGAACAAAAAGTGCAAATCTTGAAAAAAATCGTAATTTCGGGCGGAATAGACAGTTAATTGTGTTTGTGAATAGGTATATTATTGATAATCAAGTGGTTGTGATTTTTTTAGAGTCACTTCGGCAATGATGATGGGGTGGATACAGACGAGTTCTGTCTAATTTTTAAAATTTAATAAATAATTTAACAATGAAAAAAATAGCAATGGTCACATTACTTATTATGATAGGGGGAGCCGCGATTTCTCAATCACCAATTAAAAAAGATGAAATGATAAATCAAAAAAAGGATTACCCAAAATCATTAGCGGATTATAATGATTTTAAAAAATTAGTTTTAGAGGTGGAAACCTATCGGGAAGAGCGATTAATTGATTTGGATGCCTTTTTAAAAATGAGCCAAGAAGACGGTGTGATAATTTTGGACACTCGTTCAACTTTTCGTTATAATAGAAAGCATATCAAGGGGGCGGTGCACTTAAGTTTTGCAGATTTTACACAACAGACCCTTGGGAAATTGATCCCTAATCCTGATACTAAAATTTTGATATATTGCAATAATAATTTTGACGGAGATCAGATAGACTTTGCGTCAAAATTTTATTCTGTGATATCAATTTTCAGGCTGGTTTCAGTTGAATGGTTTGAGAAACCTTGGTAAGCCAAAGCCCTAACGATAAAAATACCAAGAAGAAAGTTGAAACTAGTGGTTTCTTAAACCTTCTTAAACCTTCGCTAAATAACAGACACCTTCTATTTAGACTTTCTGACCTACCTTTCATTCCCCTTTCGGGAAAAACTAAAAAGCGCTAACACGAACAACACAACCAATTGATTATCAACAATTTAAATCCTTTCCCTACTTTTCACCTTAACCTAATCCCAATCCAGCAAATCGATACAAATCGCCCATATTCACACATTTTTTAAGAAAAACAATAAAAAACTTTCACCAAAAAGAAAAAATACCTATCTTTGCACTCCAAAAATGGCTCCGTAGCTCAACTGGATAGAGTACCTGACTACGGATCAGGAGGTTGCAGGTTCGAACCCTGCCGGGGTCACAAAGGAACACAAAGATAGCCGCAAGCATTTTTGTAATTCACACAAGACAAAAACAGTAGAAGATGTCTAGAATATGTCAATTGACAGGTAAAAAGCCAATCTCAGGCAATAACGTCTCGCACTCACATGCGAAGACTAAGAGACGTTTTATCCCTAATGTACACAAAAAACGTTTCTTCATCCCTGAAACAGGGCAATGGGTAACCATGAAAGTGTCTGGTAAAGCAATCAAAAATATTAATAAGCTTGGTGTTTATGCTTATTTGCGTAAGCTTGAAAAAAAAGGTGTTAACACTGGCGTTAAACTGACTAAAGTAATCTAGTAATGGCTAAGAAATCAAAAGGAAATAGAATCCAAGTTATTCTTGAATGTACAGAGCACAAAACTTCTGGACAACCAGGTACGTCGAGATACGTAACTCAAAAGAATAAGAAAAATACACCAGCAAGAATGGAGTTGAAAAAATACAACCCGATTCTTAGAAAATACACTATTCACCGCGAAATAAAATAATCATGGCTAAGAAAATCTCGAAAAATGCCCGGATTGCTCAACGTGCCGCTAACGCAGGCTCCGGTAAAGAGCATGTAAAGGTCATTAAATCAATCAAGGATCCTGTCACAGGTAAATACACTTACAAAGAAGTAATCATCCACAAAGATGAAGTAGCTAACTTTTTTGCCAAAAAGTAATCTATCCTTCTCTGTTATAAAAAAGGCTTTTCTTATCATGAGAAAGGCCTTTTTTTTGTTGTTTTAACTCTTCTTCGAAACTTTTGCCGAATTCATTGTTTGTCTTATTACAATCATAAAAACTATGAGCTTTTTTAAAAAATTCTTCTCCAAAAAGAAAAAAGAAGACCTTGACAAAGGGTTAGAAAAAACCAAAACAGGCATCTTCTCCAAAATCACCAAAGCCGTTGCCGGTAAATCTACCGTCGATGAAGATTTTTTGGATGATTTGGAAGAAATATTAGTCGCTTCTGATGTAGGAGTCGATACAACCGTCAAGATTATCGACAGATTAGAAGCCCGTGTCAAGCAAGACAAATACATCAATACCGCCGAGCTAAATACCATCTTAAAAGATGAAATCAACCAACTCCTTTCGGAAAATAATACCGAAGGACTAGATGATTTTACCATCCCTGCTTTCACAAAACCTTACGTCATTTTGGTCGTAGGCGTCAATGGCGTTGGCAAAACAACTACCATCGGCAAACTAGCTCACCAATACCGCAAACAAGGCCTAAAAGTCGTCTTAGGTGCGGCGGATACTTTTCGGGCGGCCGCCGTTGACCAACTCGGCATCTGGGCAAAAAGAGCTGACACAGAATTCTTTTCCAAAGGAATGTACACAGACCCGGCCGCTGTCGCATTCGAAACCGTCAATTATGCCATCGAAAATGACATGGATGTAGCCATCATCGATACCGCTGGGCGCCTACACAACAAAATCAACTTGATGAAGGAGCTTTCCAAAATCAAAAACTCTGTTAGCAAAAAAATGGATGGCGCTCCACACGAAGTCTTATTGGTTTTGGATGCAACTACTGGACAAAATGCCTTTGATCAGTGTGAAAAATTCTCCGAAGCCACCGATGTCACCGCTTTGGCTTTGACCAAATTGGACGGTACCGCCAAAGGCGGTGTCGCCATTGGCATCAGCGATATGTTCAAAATCCCTATCAAATATATTGGCGTCGGCGAAGGCATGGACCACTTACAAGTCTTTAACAAAAAGGCGTTTGTGGATTCTTTGTTTGATAGTTAGGCTTAAAGGGTAAAAAATACCGCTCATTATATTTGCCTAATAAAGGGCGAATCACTAACTTGCACGTTCAATCAACCACGTGAATAATGATTCAACAAATCTTATTTTTACTCATCACCATTTTCGCTTTTGCGTATGCCTATAAACAATATGCGCGCATTTGGAAAAACATCAAATTAGGCCAGGCCGTCGAATTAAAAGGCGACCAAAGCCAACGATGGCGCAATGTCATTCTCATTGCTCTAGGTCAAAAGAAAATGTTCAAAAAGTGGATTCCCGGATTATTTCACTTCTTTATTTATGCCGCCTTCATCATCACGCAAATAGAGTTAATTGAGATATTTGTGGATGGGATATTTGGTACGCACCGACCTTTTGCGTCTATTTTGGGTGGATTTTATACATTTGTGATTAGTTTGATTGAGATTTTATCGGTTTTAGCGTTTGTGGCGACTTTGATATTCTTATCTCGACGCAATCTCCTAAAAATTCCCCGTTTTCATAAGCCCGAGATGAAAGGTTGGCCCAAGCTCGATGGTAACATCATCTTGTATTTGGAGTTGAGCTTAGTTATTGGAATTATGATGATGAACGGTGCCGATACCGTCTTACAAAATATGGGCGCAGAACATTATCACCCAACAGGCGCTTTTGCCGTCAGTAGTTGGCTAGGCCCTACCCTATTTGGTGGTCTTTCGGAAGGTGCGCTAGTGATGGTCGAGCGGACAGGTTGGTGGTTACACTTTTTAGTGGTATTGGCCTTTTTGAATTATCTACCTATTTCTAAGCACTTGCATGTATTTCTGGCGTTTCCTAATGTGTTTTTTGCGAAGCTTACGCAAAAAGGCGAAATCCCCAACATGGACGATGTGACCCAAGAAGTCAAAATCATGCTTGGCCTTATCGAACCCGACCCCGGAGCAGATATGTCAGAATTACCCGTATTTGGGTCCAAAGACGTGTTTGATTTGACGCAAGTCAATCTCCTAAACGCCTATACTTGTACCGAATGTGGACGTTGCACCCAAGCCTGCCCTGCCAACATCACAGGCAAAAAATTGAGCCCAAGAAAAATCATGATGGATGTCCGTGACCGAATGGAAGAAGTAGGCAAAAACATCCGTGAAAACAAAACCGACTGTATTGCGGAAGCAAAAAAAGCAGATGGAGTCATTTTGTCGAAAGACAATTATGATGATGGAAAGTCGCTTTTTGATTTAATTTCAGATGAAGAGCTATTTGCTTGTACGACTTGTAATGCTTGTGTAGAAGCTTGCCCCGTACTCATCAATCCGTTAGATATTATTATGCAGATGCGTCGGTACAAACAACTAACCCTTTCGGAAGGGCCTTCTGACTGGCTGCCCATGTTTAATGCTATAGAAAATAGCGGCGCAGTTTGGCAATTGAGCACAGAACGGGACGCATGGAAAAATGACCTTTAATAACGACACCTTTTAATACTCTAGCAATGAAAGTTCAAACAATGGCCGAATTAGCGGCACAAGGAAAATCCCCAGAGATATTATTTTGGGTCGGCTGCGCAGGCAGTTTTGATGCTCGTGCCATCAAAGTCACTAAGGCTTTTGTCAAAATACTCAATGCCGCAAACATTGATTTTGCCATTTTAGGTCAAGAAGAAAGATGTACTGGAGACCCTGCAAGGCGCGCTGGCAATGAGTTTCTGTTCCAAATGTCTGCTATGATGAATATTGAAACCTTGAACCAATACAAGTTCAAACGCATCGTAACCACTTGTCCCCATTGCTTCAATACTTTCAAAAATGAATATCCTGCACTTGGCGGAGATTTTAAAGTCGTCCACCATTCGGAATATCTTCAAGAACTCATAGCCGATGGAAAAATCCGAATTACAGGAGACGGTGAAGTCAAAGGCAAAAAAATAACTTATCACGATTCTTGCTATATCGGACGCGGTAATGACATCTATGAAGCACCTAGAGAAGTACTCAACGCCCTAAATAATGACATCGTTGAGATGAAACGTTGCAAATCCAACGGACTTTGTTGCGGTGCGGGTGGAGCACAAATGTTTAAAGAAGATGAGCCTGGCGACAAACGCATCAACACAGAAAGAGCCGAAGAAATTTTAGATACAGGCGCCGAAGTCGTGGCGGCCAATTGCCCATTTTGTATTACCATGCTCGAAGACGGAATCAAAGAAAAAGATGCCCAAGACAAAGTCACGATTTTGGACCTGGCGGAAATCATTGCCGATTCAATGGATAATGTCTAACTTTCCAAAAGTTTAGAACTTTTGGAAAATTAGACAACTACCTATCAGCTACGAACGGGGTTCTTAAAAGCGTAGCGAATCAAATCATGCGTCGTAACAATACCCACCAATTCATCCCCATCCACTACGGGGACTGCATGTATATCATTCGTCATAAAAATATCAGCTACCAAACCCACACTATCGTCAGGTCTTACAGAAAGAACCTTGCTGCTCATAAAATCTTTGACTTTGATAAGCTTAAATTCTTCATCAGAATACTCTGTCCGAATAGAAAGCAAACGAAGAATATCTTCTTTACTTAAAATTCCGGCCAATTTACCCTGATTCAAGATAGGTATATGGTGAAAACTGTGACTTTCAAAAGTCTTAGAGACTATATTCAAACTGTCTTCAACATGTATGGAGATGACATCTTTGGTCATCACTTCACTCACTGGGATATTAGGATTCATAATTTTTATTTTTGATTGTTCGAAAATGCTTTTCAGCTTTATTTTAGAACATAAAAATAACGAATTTCATGCAACTATCCAAGTCGAAAAAATGACTTCTGTCAGGTTGGCTATTGATTAGAAACATGTAGCGGTGTAGCGGTTTGACGGTGTAGCGGTTTAGCGGTTTAGCGGTGTAGCGGTTTGGCGGTTTAGCGGATTGGCGGTTTAGCGGTTTAGCGGTGTAGCGGTGTAGCGGTTTAGCGGTGTAGCGGTTTGGCGGTTTGACGGTGTAGCGGTTTAGCAGTGTAGCGGTGTAGCGGTTTAGCGGTTTGACGGTTTGACGGTGTAG
>CAMZKG010000117.1 GCA_947311105.1 uncultured Saprospiraceae bacterium | reverse complement strand
CTTTCTTATTTATTGAAGTTTTCTTTAAATTTTCTCGCATAACCCAAGACAGTCCTTGAGTGCTATATTGGCTGCCTGGTTGTTTGCCATTAAAGAACCAAATGTGTGGAAACAATGAATTTATTTGAGAAAAACAATTAAAAACAAAATAATTAAAAATAATAAACTTAAAAAAAAAACGGTTCAGGGAAAAAAATTGGATTGCCCGACTATACAAAGTATCCAAAAATTATTTAACTTTGTCCAAAAGTTGTCCTATAGATTGGGGACACATCAAACATCAAGCCGTCAGTAAACAAAACGAATGGAAATTAAAATCATAGATATACCAATAATTTTATTTTGTGCAATAATGATTTCATGCAATTCAAACCCTCTGATTAATGAAGTTGAATACCAATGTGAAATAGATGATATAAAGTCAATTAAAAACGGTAAAATTTCAATTCATGAAGTAACAGAGCAAGAAAGCAAAATTGTACTTAAACCAGTTGGGGAAATTAAAGAGTTAATTGTTGGTTGTAAGACTGATGAAATATTTCCTAATGAAATAGGTCTGTTTAAGAATTTAGAAGTATTATCATTAGGTGGTGGAAATTTTGAGAAGATGCCATCTGAAATAGGAAACTTACATAAGCTGAAAGTTTTGATTCTAATTAATACAAGTTTAAAATATATGCCAATTGAGTTTTACAAAATTCCGACAATCCAAAGATTAGCAGTAATGTACAATTTAAATGAGTTTGAATTTCAAGAAGAGTTATGCAATCAAAAATTTGAACTAATTGTCTGGAAAACTACTTCAAAATTTAAAGAATTACCAGCGTGCTTAGAAAACCAAAATAAAATAAAAATTGAAAACAGAGAAGCCTACTGACAATTAAAGCGCTGTTTTTTACTTATTTTGGGCTGTTGGGGCGATTTTAAGCCCTGTGACGGGCTCAAAATAATTACAAATTTCTTGCCTTGGCAGTGAAATGAAATTAAAATTGGCTTAGAAGGTCGCTGCGCGCTTTTTGAGCTTTGAGCTGGTGTTTCTCAAAAAATAGGGGGTGGTGCGAAGACTCCCGTTATGCCCAATTAGAAAAAAAACGAAAATACTGCTAAAAAGAAAAAGCCAACACACAAATTGCACATTTGGCTTTTTGTCAGGCTATAACGACTTTCGGAGTAAGAGTAAGCTCAAAATTGATAAGTCCACGAATAGAGAAAGGCATGGATTTTGGTCAGTAGCGAATATATATTCTATCGCTTCGCTTATTAATTTTAGAGTCAAATAACTAGATTAATACCCTATTTTGAAGTAAATATCCGAGATATGGCAAATCCATTCAAAAAAACGATTAATAATGCCAATAAAACCAAGAAGGTTTATGGAACAGAACGAGAGTCTTCTGAAACCAAGACACGCAAATGTGAGTCTTGTGGAGCGGCAAGACCGACGAGCACAAACTTGATTGTTTGTGATTATTGTGGCTTTAGATTTATGGATATTGAGGGTGAAATAACGGTAGAGAAGAAAAAATCATAACATGGGCTTTTTTAGTAGAAAAAAAGATGTAACTCCGAAACAAGAAAACCCAGAATTTTTGGCTGTGGTAGCCAAATGGGATGTTTTTTTGGACAGGATAAAAACTCGTTTCTTGGACTCATTGGTTGATGCTGAAGAAGCGTTGTTAAGTAATTTAGAGGAAAGCGATTATGATATACAGCCTACCATGACAGCTTGGGCAGGTATAAAGTCCCAGCTAATGGCTTTAGGCGAAAAAATAGATACTACTTTTGATGAAAAAGTAAAGCCACAGATGCTACAGTATAAAGAGCATTTCGACCTTTTAGACCAAAGGGCTAAAGGGGCTTTTTTGAGAGAAAAAATCATCTTAAAAGGGCTTAGACGTTTTGAGATTGTTTTAGAAGGAAAGATTTCCACTAGATTCTATAATCATGCTGTTAAGTTTTTAAATGAAGATTTTTACTGTACACAGTGTAGTGCAAAAATTGAAGTCAGAAAAGATCTTTTTAGAGCGCATTATGTGAGTTGTGATTACTGTAATACCGTCAATACTTTTACACCAAATGACAAGATAAGTCAAATTCGTTGGGTGGTTGATAATATTGCTAAATTTCAAGCCATTGAAGAATGGGATGCAAAAATAAAAGCTGAAAATGAATTGAACGAAATGCCCACGTGGTCTAGAAATATGGATATAACACCACATAGAGTTGCTTTAGAAAAGCAAGAAAATGCGGACAAAGCCTTTTGGTTGAAATATTTTACGGTGCGTGCTATGTTTTTACCAGAATATCAAAAAACCATAGAACATGATATAGCGGTGAAGATGAGATGGTTTTATGAAGATCGAAAAAGAGAATACAACTTTTAATCCAAAAAATAAAAAAAATGAAAGAAGTACACGGAGTAACATTTAGAGACTATGCTTGTGCATCCGCAAATATTGTTGGTGGCATGGGCGTAGATGAAGTATGTAATGTATTAGGCATAGAAGAGCCACTTTGGGCAGAAGTCCAAGAGTTTTGGAACAATAATATGGCAGGAATGTCTATGGATGACATGAAGTTTTACAGCGAAGTCTTTACCAATCCTAAGCAAGGGAAGTTTGCCAATGTAAAAGATGCTGTTGGCGGTGTTGAAGATGTGTTGAAGAAATATCCTGATTGGAGCGACTTCTTAAAAATGCAAGCCTATGGTGCCGAAGCTTCTAATGTCGGTATCGAAATAGATTACGAAAAAGAGTTTGGTGTGACGATTACAGAGTATGCTCAATTAGGCGGCTATTGGTCTGCTTATTACAAGGAAAAGGTACTCGATGTAGAAAATTTTGATAGCTATGCTTTCGAAGAAGAAGGTGGCCCTGCTATTACGCCAGAGCAAGAAGAGCGCTACAGAGTCTATACATTGCATACGGACTTGATGAACAAGTGGGAAGCATTCTATAAAGAAAAGTTTAAAGATGCTGCAGTTGATTTAAGTGAAGATATTGACTTTTAAGAATAATCGCAACTGTTTAGGCTTGCCTTTGGTGTTTGCTTGTAGAGATGGAGTCTGAGCAGTTGCAATTTAATTCTAGCGGCAACCATCCAAAAGTTTCCATAAAATATGGATGATGCAGAAAGAGCGTTAAGTGTTTGAAGAATAAAAAAATATGGGATTTATGAATCAATTCAGAGCGGTAATACAATGGGAAGACCCAAAGCCAGATGAGTTATTTTTAAAATTTACGGATAAAGGTGATGAGATAAAAAATGCTTCAAAGCTGGTGTTGCAAGAAGGGCAGGGTTGTATCTTGACCTATGAAGGGGAGGTCGTAGAAGTTTTTGAAGAGGCTGGTATGTATGATTTAAAATCAGACAATAAGCCATTTTTGACAAGCATCAAAAAATTGATAAATCTTCAGGATGGTTCCGAGCATGTCATGGGGGTTTGGTTTTACCGAAAGGCAGAGATACTCAATATGCGTTGGGGGACTAGGGTGCCTATTGCATATACGGACCCAGTATATACCTTCCCAATATTGCTTTCTGCATTTGGAAATTACAGCATAAAAATAACCGAGCCCAAAAACTTTTTTAATAATGTCGTCGCGGGAAAAGAATGTTTTAGACACGCTGAGCTGAAAGAAATATTCCTTTCGCGGATTACACAAAATATCACAGATTATTTAGCAAATGCCAAGTTTTCGTATGTTGATATTGATAGCAATCTGAATAATATCGCCATAGAAATACGGTCAAAAACCGAAATCATTTTTAATGATTTAGGTTTTCAAGTATTAGACTATCGCATTGAAGGGACACAGTTTGATAAAGAAACCTTAGAACGAATTGCTAAAATATCAGATGTACAGGCTGAAGTATTGGCGGCAAAGATCGCAGGTGTAAACTATACAGAACATCAGCAATTGCAAGCAATGAGAGACGCTGCAAATAATCAAAATGGAGGGGCTGGGTTATTAATGGGCGTACAGGCGGGTACATTGATGAACCAACAACAGAATTCAGCTCATACTGAAAGCCCTATGGATAAACTTAAAAAATTAAAAGAGTTGTTTGAGATGGATTTGATTACAGAAGAAGAGTTTGCGGCTAAGAAAAAGGACATTTTAGATGCGATGTAGGTGGATGCAGAATAGGTATTGACCGGCTAGGCAATATCGTTGGGGTAAGAAATGGGGTGTTTAATAAAAATACTAAAAGTAAAATTAAGCAAGAAAAAATATTCATAGGAAGTGGAGCTAGTCTAATGCACCAATAATTTTACTCAAGTCATGCCAATCATAGTTATTTAAATTATCATCATCTAGGTGATAAAAAAGAATTTCGGTAAAGTGCTCTTTGGGCTTGAGAAGTGTCGTTATTGCCTTTAATTCTTTTGATGTTACTGTTTCGTAACGCAGCAAATCGCCTTCGTAAAGATAATGCCCTTTTAGGTAGGTGCTTGATTTGACCGCGTAGCGGTTGGAAGATAATTGTTGAAAATGAATAGTGTCCTGTTGCCAACTTAAATCCGCATCTGATACAATTTTGTAAAAACTAGAGTCCCTAAAAATGACCGTCCAAGAAAAAATCGGCAAAGCGATACCCAGAGAAATTGGGTATCGCTTTGTTTTTTTTAGGTAGGGAGCAATTTCTTTGGGGGATGCAATGGAGTTGTCGGTTTTCCACTCCTTGATTTTTCCGGTGTTATAGCACATCAAAATGCCTTCATCGGCTGGTGGTACGCCTGTTTTGTTGGGGTGTTTGTATTGGTGAAGTCTAATAGTGACGGAGGTTTTGTCGAAGTAGCTATTTGATTTAACGTAGTTGATTAAGCGAAAATACTTGTCTTTCGTCGTGGCTGTCCAATCGACGTCAAGCTGTATTTTTTTGGGCTGCACGACCCACTTGCTAACAATTTCGCTAGTGTAATCTAGTATTTTTTGCGCAAGCGAATCTATATTTCGGGCGTGCAATAAGGTGCGATTAGTAATATAAATAGTTGGGGTGGGCTCAATCCCTTGCGGGAAAATAGGGGCGTTGGATTGACTCCCTTTGGGGATGGGTTGCTGGCTATTAAAATCCCAGTCCACATCAAAAATCCGAATGTAAAGTTTTTGTGCTTGAAGGCTATCTAAGGCAGCCTGCTCGATATCGTTAAGGGAAAATTGGGTTTTCCAATAGTAAAAACCAACTTCAGGTGATGGACTTTTTTTTGCGCAAGCAGCAAATAAGAAGACTAAAGAAAAAAAAAGGATGCTACGAGAAAGCCGATACCGCGCAAGCCAAAAAATATTTTGCATAACCTTAGCTTTCGGCTTGCATTTTTTCGGCATTCTCTGCAATCTGCAAGGCGTCGATGATGCCACCAATGTCTCCTTCAATCACCTTGTCCAAGTTGTACAAAGTTAAGTTGATGCGATGATCCGTAAGGCGGTTTTGTGGAAAATTGTACGTTCTTATTTTTTCTGAACGGTCACCCGAACCAACCATAGACTTTCGTTTGGACGCTTGCTCGGCATCGGCTTTGGTCCGTTGAGCTTCTTGGATACGCTGATAGAGCTTGGCCATACAAATATCTCTGTTTTTGTGTTGGCTTCGACTATCGGTACTTTCTGCGACGACTCCCGTCGGGATATGGGTCAAGCGCACGCCTGATTCCGTCCGGTTTACGTGCTGCCCACCTGCTCCGCTTGCGCGAAAAACATCCATTCTTAGCTCATCTTTGCGGATATTAATTTCTTTTTCTTCGACGATGGGAATAACCGCCACGGTTGCAGCCGACGTATGCACTCGTCCTTTGGTTTCGGTGGAAGGCACCCGTTGAACCCGGTGCGTGCCCGATTCAAATTTTAGGCGACCATAGACATTATCGCCATGAATCTCTAGCACAACTTCCTTGTAACCACCCGAAGTGCCATCATTTAGCTTGATGACTTCCACCTTCCACTTTTGCTCATCAAAATACTTGGAATACATCCGATACAGATCTCCCACAAAAATACTTGCTTCGTCTCCACCAGTACCAGAGCGGATCTCAAAAATAATGTCTTTTTCGTCTTCGGGGTCTTTGGGGATAAGTAGGAGTTTGATTTCTTCTTCGAGTTCTGTTTTGCGATATTTTAGCTCTTCGATTTCCAATTTGGCCATTTCTTTCATTTCTTGGTCGTCATCTTGGAGCATCTCTTGGGCATTTTCAATGCCTGCATTGACTTTTTTGTACTCATTATAGGCATCTACGACCAGTTTTAGGTCTTTGTACTCCTTGCTATACTTGACATAAGCTTCCTGGTCGGCCGCAATATTGGGGTCAGATAGGCGCTCTTCAACGTGGTGGAAGCGGTTTTCGATGTCATCTAGCTTGTCAATCATAAGTTTTTGTCAATTTCGGAGCGCAAATTTACGCTTTTTTCGCTAAACACTGATGAGATTGCGGCACATTGCGTACTTCTCAAGCATCAAAGCGACCATATTCCAAATATTTTAGTACCTTTCGGCAAGAAAAGAAATGCCTTATGATGAACCTAGCCTTTATTCTAGAGAGTTCTGCAAAAGATTTTCCTGCAAAGGATGCCATCGTCTTTGGAGATACTCGTCTTAATTTTGCTCAATTGAATGGAGCCGCCAACCAAGTAGCCAACGCCTTGGTCAAACGGGGCATCCAGAAAGGAGATAAAATAGCCTTGAGTTGCTTAAATATTCCCTACTTTCCTATTGTCTATTATGGTATTCTCAAGGCTGGTGCCGTAGTAGTGCCATTGAGTGTTTTGTTGAAGCACAACGAAGTAGCTTACCACCTAGCTGATAGCGAAGCCAAAGCCTATTTTTGCTTTGAAGGCAATGATGCGTTACCTATGGGTCAGCAAGGTTTTGAAGGCTTTAACCAGGCTGATACTTGTGAGACTTTTTATACCATAACTGCTAATCCCGCAGCGCCATCCCCTTTCGGGAATACCGAAACACTAGGCATGTTGATGAATGGCGCGTCTCCGGTCTTTGATACTGTGCAGACTCAAGAAAATGACACAGCGGTAATCATCTACACATCAGGCACAACGGGACATCCCAAAGGTGCAGAGCTAAGCCATTCCAATTTATTGATGAACGCCATTATGGTACGTGAAATGATAGAAGTTGTACCAGAAGATGTGATGTTGACGGTGTTGCCCTTGTTTCATATATTCGGGCAATCTGTCCAGATGAATGCGGGGATTTTGACTGGATCGACTAATGTTTTGCTTCCAAGGTTTACGCCAGATGATGTTTTTGGACTGATGCTCAAAGAGAAAATTACCTTCTTTGCTGGTGTTCCGACGATGTATTGGGCGTTGACTAATGCCAAAATTAGTGATGAGCATATTGCGATTATCTCAAAGAATATGCGTGTTTCTGTATCGGGTGGGGCATCCCTTCCCGTAAAAGTGTTAAAGGATTTTGAAGCCAAGTTTGAAGTACCTATTTTAGAAGGTTATGGCATGTCAGAAGGCTCTCCCGTAGTGACATTTAATAAGCTGAATCGAGTCCGCAAACCCGGCTCTATCGGCTCGGCTGTCTGGGGCGTGGACGTCCTTTTGGTGGATGAAAACGACCTGCCCGTTCCTGTCGGCGAAAAGGGCGAATTGACCTATCGTGGACATAATGTGATGAAAGGGTATTACAACAAACCGGAAGCCAATGCCAAAACCTTAAAAAATGGTTGGTTACACTCGGGAGATATTGCCATTATGGACGAAGATGGAGATTACTTTATAGTCGACCGAATAAAAGATATGATTATTCGTGGCGGTCTCAATGTGTATCCACGTGAAGTCGAAGATGTACTCATGAAGCATCCTGCAATATCCTTAGTCGCAGTCATTGGGGTAGAAGACGAAGCCATGGGTGAAGAGATAAAAGCTTGTGTGGTGCTAAAAGAAGGACATACGGCCACGCCCGAAGAGATTTCTGCTTTCGCAAAAGAAGAATTAGCCGCCTATAAATATCCTAGAATTGTAGAAATTCGCCCATCTTTGCCCATGAGTGCGACAGGCAAAATCCTAAAGAAAGTGCTCAGACAAGAAGCAAAAGACGCATAAGTGCATGGAATTAGACCAAATTAAGATAAATTTTGAATCGGGAGACCTGTGGGCGTTGAATATCACCTTAGCGATTATTATGTTTGGGGTGGCGTTGGATATTAGGATGAGTGACTTTAAGCGATTGCTCCAACAACCCAAGATTTTATTTGTCGGTATTCTTTCTCAATTTTTCTTGATGCCTGCATTGACGTTTTTGATTGTATATCTTGTAAAACCGATGCCAAGTATTGCGCTAGGATTAATTATGGTTGGTGCTTGTCCCGGGGGCAATATTTCGAATTTCTTGAGTAAGCTAGCCAAAGGAAACGCTGCGCTATCTGTAAGTCTAACGGCTTTTGCCACCTTGGTCGCGGTTGTTATGACTCCTTTTAATTTTCATTTTTGGGGCAACCTATACGGCCCTACTCGTAAAATTTTGACGGAAGTATCTTTAAACCCGTATAGTTTGTACAAGCTGATAGCGCTTATTTTGGGTATTCCGTTGGTCGCAGGAATGCTCGTTAGGCACTATCAATCAAATATAGCGGATAGGATAAGCAAGATACTCAAGCCCTTTTCTATTCTTGTTTTTATGGCATTTATTGTCATTGCCTTTTCAGGCAATTTAGACATTTTCTTGAAGTACATTCATTATGTGCTGTATTTGGTTATTGCGCATAATTTAATTGCTTATGCCTTAGGCTATTTTACGGCAACGGGATTTGGTTTGGCTCAAGTTGATCGGCGAACCATTGCTATCGAAACAGGTATTCAAAATTCAGGATTGGGTTTGCTCTTGATTTTTGAATTTTTTCACGGCCTTGGTGGGATGATGCTTTTGGCAGCATTTTGGGGTGTTTGGGACATTTTGTCTGGTTTGCTGTTGGCTTATTTTTGGGGGCGTCGGCCAGTAAGAGTAGCCCATTCAGACGCATAAAACAAAAGGAATGAATAATTTTCTGTTTTATTTTTTTAGGGCAATAGTCCGAATTACTATGGCATTTTCCTTTCGGAAAAGGAGAATGGTCAATAAAGAAAGGATGCCAACGAAGGAGCCTATTATTCTACTTCCCAATCACCAAAATGGATTAGTCGATGCGTTAATGCTTGCGCCTTTGATGTCTAGGCCTGTGCATTTCATGACTCGAGCGGATGTATTTAAAAACCCTACGGTCGCTCGTTTTTTGAAAAGCATCAACCTAATACCCATCTATCGACTTAGGGATGGTCGGGATAAGTTGGCCAAAAACGAAGAAATATTGAAAGAATGCGCTACGCTCCTAGAGAATGGTGGCGCACTACAGATTTTTCCGGAAGGGAATCATCATACCGATAGACGGGTGCGGGGATTCAAAAATGGATTTATTAATATCGCCTTTTTAGCTTTGCAGCAAAATCCAGACTTACCTTTAAAGTTAGTTCCGATAGGCTTAAACTACGACTCTAGAGAGCGGTTTGCCGCAAGAGTTAATATCAATATTGGCGAGCCGATTGACGTCAGAGACTACTATGACCCTGACCATCCCAAAGAAGCAATGAAAAAGCTAAACGACGTAATCTCTGCTAAAGTCAAAACCTTAACAACACATGTTGAGCCGAAGGAAGATTACAAAGAATTGCTTGCCAAATTAGAAGATGAAGGCATCGACTTTCTAGATCCTAACGCTTCAAATGCACTCATAAAATCACAAAATTTTACGGGCAATAAAGCGATTCGTAAAAAGAAAACACTAGGTGGATTGGTGATTTATTATCTATTTTTGATTCTAAATATTATCCCATTATCCTTCTGGTGGAGCCGCAAAAAGAAGATAAAGGATCCTGCTTTTATTGCGACAATGCGGTTTGTGTTTGTGATGGTGGTGTTTCCTGTTTTTTACTTACTTGTCGGGTGGCTTATTGCTCATTTTTTTGGCATGACCTACGGATTGGTGTATCTGGCATTTAGTGTCTTGCTTGGATATTTGCGCAAGCAACTACCCTATTGGTATTAGCAATTTCTGTATTAGTCCACAATAATTAGAAATATTTTGAGTTTTTTGTGGAATGACTTGCAGAACAGATTTGTTCTGTGTAAAATTACTTTTGGATACTCATCGATGTGAGTCGTCCCTTAAACTTCAAATAATCGAACAATGAAGCTACTTATTTTCTCCTTTTTACTCACGGTGATGGTTTTTGTCACTACTACTTCCTGCAAACACGAGCCGACCATAGAGAATGTGTCATCTGACCCACAGGATACTGTCCCTAATTCTGGCACCCCATGTGAACCAGGCGTTGTTTATTATTTTCGGGATGTCCAGCCTATTTTGGTCTCAAATTGTGCAGTATCAGGATGCCATGATAATGTAACCAAGAAAGAAGGCATCGACTATTCAAGTTTTGCATCAGCGATAGCTACGGGAAAAATAAAACCTTTTAAGCCAAATTCTAGCGACATGTACGAAGTCTTGTTTGAATCAGGCGACGAAAAGATGCCACCAAGTCCACGCCAAAGCTTGACTACGGCGCAAAAAGCAACCATAGAGAAATGGATTTCTCAAGGAGCTAAAGAATATTTTTGTGATGCCAATGTTGGATGTGATTCTACTAGTGCTTCTTATGCGAATGACATTGTTCCGATTTTGACAAATAGTTGTACGGGGTGTCATGGCGGAAGCAGCCCAAGCGCTGGGGTATCTTTGGATACATATCAGTCTGCTGCTGCTTTCGCAAACAATGGTAAGCTGTATGGCTCTTCTGCTCATTTGTCGGGCTATTCGCCAATGCCGCCTTCTGGCAGCGGGCTTACGAGTTGTGAATTGGCAAAAATTAAAAATTGGATAGACCAAGGAGCGCCTAATAATTAGAAAATAGACCCCCTTCATCACAGGAAGGAGTCGTAAAACGCCTGTACTTTTTCACCCATGCCTGTTCCTTGATAAGGCGCATGGTGTGGAATCGTGAAATTTGCCAAAAAATCAGCTACAAAAAAAAGCCCCGAAGGGCTTTCTCTTAGTTTGTGTTGTGTTTTTGCTGAGAAATGTGTGTTTTGGTTTTCAGCTCTGTGTTTGTTGTGTGTAAGCGAACGACCGTTCGTACTGTTCAAGTGTTTTTGTTGTGTCCCTAAAAAAGTAAGTACTG
>CAMZKG010000116.1 GCA_947311105.1 uncultured Saprospiraceae bacterium | reverse complement strand
ATAGCTTTGCTATGGGCAAAGTGGGGCAACCCCTACGGGGTTTTAGGTTGATCGCATATTTATTTTTTCAAACTTCGATTCAGACATTAACTTCTATTTTACGCAACTCAGCCAAAAACATAACTTGCAATAAATAGAAAAAAGCCAGTTTTTATGGGGTTAGTTGCTCCTTTTTTGCCAAAATAATGATCGAACCATTTTTATAAAGGTAAACGGTTGAGCTTGCTCCGATAAGTCGTTGTGAGCTAAAGCTAAAGAGTAAAGCAAAACTTTATTTGGTTCAATTGTGCAATTGTTCAACTGAAACCAGCCTAAAATCTTTGTTTAAATTGGAGCCTACAGAATAAAATCTTGTGGAATCTCCAAACAAAACGCAAATGACTTTTCGGTGGGTTCAACGGTTATTGCTTAAAAGGAAAAGCGATAACCCGCAATTATTTGATTGTACTTAAACAAGTTCCTTGCGGTAAAATCGACAAATAAACGTCCTTTCCAAGCTTGCAAATAGCTCCCCAAAATAATATTATAATTTAATCTTACTTTGTCATTTCCATTTTTAGCGATTTGCATAAAGCCCGCTCCAGCGCCCAAATAAGGGGTAACGGGACTTTTTTTGACCGCAAAAGGATAGACTACATTGCCCGTCAATCCAAAAGAAGATGGGCTACCAAATCCAAAAAAGGTTTCGGGCATAAACTCAAAGTTAGAACCAGAGATAGCATAATGCCATCTAAAGCCTACATTGGCGGTAAATTGCCCCCCAATATTAAAGCCCATAAACCCACTCATCCCTTCATAGGACAATCGAGAATTTCCTTTTTGCGTAAGATATGCACCGCTTGTTTTTACCCCTAATACATTATTTTGTGTAACCGATTCTAGGACAGGTTTTTCGTCCTGTTTTTTGGCATCTTCAGGTTTAGCATCATCTTTTTCGGATGACTCACCAGATTTAGCAGCATCGATATTTTGTTTGTTAAGGTCAATTTTTTCGCTCAATTTTTTAATTTCAGCAAGCAATCTTGCGTTGTATTCCATCATCATCCGCTCGGAAGATTTTTCGGCGACATCCCCCTTCAGCTTATTGATTTCGGCCCCCATCTCTTCTTTTGTTTTTAGCTCAACAAGGAGCTTTTCGATATCGTTCATTTTTTGTTCAAGTGCTTGAAAATGAGCATCTTGTCTCAACTCATTCAACTGCCCGCCTTGTCCCCCAGTAGGATTATTTGAGTGGCTAGTTTCAAAAATTTCTTCGATAATATTTTGAAATTCGGCGGGCGATAATTGGATGGTACTCCTATTAGATAGGCCATTCATATTTTGCGCAAGCGTCTCCAATTCAACATTTTCTTTTTTTGCTTTAGTCACCTTGGCGGTCCTTTCATTTTCTTCAATTTGTGCGACCACTTGCTCCGCTTCATCCTTTTCTTTTAGGATAGATGCTGCTTTTTCCACGTCTTCTTTGTCGTAAGCTTTGTTAAGGTCTTCTTGTAGTTTGACAATACGCTCTTTGTACTTATTTTTTAGTTCAGTAGCTTTTTGCGCATTCTCTTTTTCTTTTTCAGCAAGCTTAGCATCGTATTCTTCTTGTTGTTTGAGCAGCTCTTCATTTATTTTTTCCGAAAGGACATCAGCTGGCTTAGCTTTCTTCCCAAAGATAAAACGTACCCCCGCACTATATTGCCAGCTAGTTTTTATTTCGTCCGTATTTTGAATACTTTCAAGGTCTTTGCCCGTCGTCAAAAGCGCCCTAGCACCACCAAAAATTTTGAAGGTGTTGGATAATGGGAGAGTCACCCCTGCACCACCAAGAGCAAAAGCTTGATCAGCAGTGCGACTAGTGGTATCGCGACCAACATAGCCAGAACTTGCGTCAAATTTACCCCCACCGATCATCAAGTAAGGCGAGATACCACCTGCAGCATTTAGTTTCATCCGCAGTTCACCACCATAAATATTCAAGTTAGGGTCCAAGTCGGTTGAAAGCTTATTCTCTTTGGTGGCTCTAAAATAAAACCCGCGCACCCCAATAAAAGGATTAAAATCAATCCCAGCATATCCACCTGCCAACCAAGTATCTTTGAAGTTCATATCTTTATGGAACTTAATTTGGCCGACTGTAGGCTCAATAGGAATCCTTAGCCCCCTAAATCCCCCGCTAAATTGATTAAAATAAGCTTTATCCAATTCAGACAATTTGCCAGGGCGTCGTCCCCCCAAATAAAACTGTAAAGAAGCCCCAAGCGCCCAATTATTTTTGAGAGTACTGATGGCTAAGTCACTAGATGTGACATCCAAGCTTGTCTTTTGGTCATCCGTCAGCAAGCTTTTAGCTGCCGCAAAATTGTAATTGGTGTTGTGAGCTTCTACTGTAAAGGTATATCTGTCACCAGCGCTTAATTTGATGCCAGCCCCATAATTGACATAAATCATTTCATTTTTGTCAAAAGTATCCAACTGAATGGACTGAATACCAGTCCCCAGAGTGATAAACGGCAACAAATGTCCTTTGCCAAGATTGGCTTTAAGCTCACCGCCCCAGCGGGTGAGTTCAACATCCTTTGCAGCAAAGGAAGAATCCACATAATTGGTTAACCCGAAGTCCTTAAAACTGGACTTTAAATTAATCCCTTGCATGTACTTGGCTCGTAGTTCGAGATATTCGCCAAAAGCAAATCCAAAACTACCACCGACGACATAGCCGTCAGCGATGCCTGCCTTATCATCCCATTGGACATATTCTGCCGTTGGCGATAAGGTGTAGCCTATACCTGTGATTTGCCCTTTGAGACTTATAGCCCAAAAGGAAAGGATAAGACTTAAAGAAATCCCATAGATTAGTTTGTTCATTTTAAAAGAATTTTTTGAAAAAATAAGATTTAGCCAGTAAATAAAAGCACTCCTAAAGTGTTAACTTGTTGGTTATCAGATATTTAATCAGAACTCAAATAAAATGTAACTTTTTGCAAGCCCAAGAAAAGCGTAGCTCTAAGAGCTATTATTCAGAAATATAGTACTTCTGAAAAGGTCAAATTTGCTTATCTACATGCTTTGCAAAAAGCTACAAAAAAAACACGATCTAACCAACAAAAAAAGGTACGCAATTAATATGACTGTATCTAACCATGTTAGATGCTGCCCTAACACACCAAGCCCCGTTTTGTTTCCAAAACGGGGCTTTTGTTCAAGTAATCTTTTTTAAGTTTTATTTGGTTCAATTGTGCAATCGTGCAATTGTGCAACTGAAACCAGTCAGAAATCTTTGTTTAAGTTGGAGCCTACAGAATAAAATTTTGTAAAATCTCCAAACAAAAACGCATATTGACTTTTCGGAGTGGACTCAAGTCAAGGATTTACAAGAAATTGGCTATTTTCTGTAAAACAATAATTCCAGTACCAAATGTCAAACACGGACAACCGCGGTCTTTTCTAATTTCCGAAACTTAAGTAATCTTTTTTATGGTGATAGGCTGACCATCGCAGGGTCACTAGGGTTGCCTACCTCGACCTACGCTCCTAATGTCGCCACCATCACCGCCTTGATGGTGTGCAGGCGATTTTCGGCTTCATCAAAAACGATGGACGCTTCGGATTCAAAGACATCTTCGGTTACTTCCATGGCCGTAATGCCAAATTTTTGATAGATGTCTTCGCCAATTTTCGTATCTCTATTATGAAAAGCAGGCAGACAGTGCATAAACTTGACATTGGGATTACCCGTCAACTTCATGTTTTTTTTATTCACTTGGTAGGGCAATAATTGTTTGATACGCTTTCCCCAAACGCTATCAGGCTCTCCCATGCTCACCCATACATCTGTGTATAAGAAATCGCATCCTTTTACGCCTTTGGCGATATCAGAAGTAAGGGTGATTTTGGCTCCTGTTTTTTTCGCTATCTCCTTGGCTTTTTTGACCAATGCTTTTTCCGGAAGGAGAGATTTTGGCGCCACAGCTCTAAAATCCATCCCCATCAATGCCGCTCCAATCATCAATGAGTTGCCCATATTATTTCTAGCATCCCCTAAGTAAGCGAATTTTACTTGATTCAAAGGCTTATCTACGTGCTCTTGCATGGTCAAGAAATCTGCCAAAATCTGTGTTGGATGGTATTCGTTTGTCAAGCCATTCCATACGGGCACGCCTGCAAACTCCCCTAGTGTTTCGACAGTCGCTTGCGCAAAACCCCGATATTCTATCCCATCATACATCCGTCCTAGCACTCTAGCGGTGTCTTTCATGGTCTCTTTACCGCCAATTTGGGTGCCTGAAGGCCCTAGGTAGGAGACATTGGCGCCTTGATCGTGGGCGGCTACTTCAAAAGCACATCGAGTACGTGTAGAACCCTTCTCAAATATCAAAGCGATATTCTTGTTTTTCAACTTTTGTTGCTCGGTGCCTGCGTATTTTGCTTTTTTTAAGTCCGCAGACAGGTCAATTAGGAACTTCATCTCTTTGGGTGTAAAGTCTAATAGTTTGACAAAGTTTCTGTTTCTTAGGTTAAAGGCCATTTTTTTCTGTTTGTTGAGACGAACGGCCGTTCGTCTTTGTTTGGAATTTTTAATTGTACTTGATGAGACGAACGGCCGTTCGTCTTTACAATATGCTTGGCTCCTACCACGAAGCCAAACGGCCGTTCGGCTCTACAATATGCTGGCTCCTACCACGAAGCCAAACGGCCGTTTGGCTCTACCGCATGCCTGGCACATATCCCTGAGCGACGACTCTTGTCCCCACTTCAGGGTTATGAAGCTGACTAGCTTCGGTAATGATACTTTTGGTCCCGCCGTTGGTTACAAATCGGAGTGCGGATGCGACTTTTGGCAGCATATTTCCTTCTCCAAATGCTTTATTTTCAATGAGTTGTTCAATTTTCTTTTTGGAGACTGTTTTTAAGACTTCCTGATTCGGTTGCCCGAAATTGTTATAGACATAAGGCACATCGGTCAAGATGTACAATTCATCAGCCCCAATCCTAGTTGCTAATAAAGAAGAAGCAGCATCCTTGTCGATTACAGCTTCTACCGGTTGTAAAAAGCCATTTTCATCATAATAAACAGGAATCCCACCACCGCCAGAAGCAATAACAATCACCCCAGAATTAGCCAATTTTTTAATGATAAGCTCATTCATTATTTGGATTGGTCTCGGAGAAGGAACGACCCTACGCCAAGCATTCTCCTTTTTGGGGCTAGGCTTGAAGGCCCAGCCATTTTCGGCTGCCATCTTATCCGCTTCGTCTTTAGAATACAATTTCCCTACTCTTTTGGTAAAGTTTTGAAAAGCGGGATCTGTCTTAGAGACGACTACTTGCGTAACGATGGTGACCACGTCTTTATCGATTCCTGCTTTTTTAAGGACATTTTTCAAAGTTCTTTCCATCATGTAGCCAATACTCCCTTGGGAGTCAGCGACACAAACATCTAAAGGCTTCGCAGGGACATCATATTGAGATTCACCTGCATCGTTTTGCAACAAAATGTTCCCGACTTGTGGGCCATTTCCGTGACTTAATACGATACTGCAGCCTTCTTTGATGAGATGCACTAGATTTTTAAGTGTATCATCTAAGTTATTGTACTGTTCCAGCGTGGTTCCCCTTTGGTCTCCACGTAAGATAGCGTTTCCGCCAAGTGCTATTACAGCTAATTTTGTCATTTATTCTGATTTAAAATTTCCGCAAGGATAAAAATGGGGGGTTTGATGGGCAAATATAGTAGATTTTTTGGTCTTTGGGGCGGGCTGCGCCCTTTTAGTCTTTGGGGCGCTCGCTACGCTCGCTTTTGGTCTTTGGGACGCTTCGCTTTGGTGCTGCCGCAGCGGCTTACTCCGTGGTTGCTGGGCGTTTTGCTTTTGTTTTTTGGGTTTTTGGGCGCTTTTTTGGTCTTTAGTGCGCTCCTTCGTCGCTTTTGGTCTTTGGGCGCTCCTTCGTCGCTTTTGGTCTTTGGGGCAGGCTCTTTCTGGTCTTTGGACTAGAGTAAAAAGACGAAGAAGCCATAAGAAGCTGGATAGTTCCGCTGATATTTGGCGAAGCAAATTAAAAGTAGTAAGTTTGTCCAACAAAAAAACTAAACATGGTTGGCATTAAATTAAAACTTACCATACTGAACTTTTTAGAGTTCTTTATTTTTGGAGCTTGGTTGCTTTCTTTTGGCAAATATATGTTTGTCAATCTACATTTTACTGGGGGACAAATTGGGGGTATTTTCATGACATTGGGATTTGCATCGCTGATTATGCCAGGGATAATGGGGATGATTGCCGACAGATGGAGCCCTAACAAGCTGTTTGCGTTGTCACATATTATAGGAGCGGGACTACTTTACAATATGGCGTTACAGACGGATTATGATGGATTATTTTGGGCAAGTATGTTTTATTTGATGCTCTACATGCCTTCTATTGGGTTGGATAATACGATTTCCTACTGTATATTAGAGCGCAACGACTTTGATGTAGTCAAGACCTTTCCACCTATACGGGTCTGGGGCACTATTGGATTTATCATAGCCACTTTAGTCACCGATTCGTTTGGCTGGGGAGTGAATGCTGGACAGTTTTATTTTGCGGCTGGAGCATCTCTTGTTTTAGGTCTATTCACTTTCACCCTACCCGACTGCTCGACAGAAAAAGCACAAAAGAAGAAGAGTATTTCTGAAGCCTTTGGGCTGGATGCTTTTAAGCTATTTGCGGACTACAAGATGGCTACATTCTTTATTTTTGCGATGCTATTGGGTGCTGCTTTGCAGATTACCAATATGTACGGCGAAGCCTTTTTGCATGACTTTGGGAAGATCGATGCCTTTAAAGATACTTTTGCTGTAAAGCATAATGGCTGGGTGATGTCGCTTTCGCAAATATCTGAGACTGTCTTTATTTTGACCATTCCTTTCTTTTTGAAGAGATTTGGCATCAAGAAAGTGATGTTAATGAGTATGGTCGCTTGGTTTTTACGCTTCTTTTTATTCGGTATCGGTAGTCCAGTCGGCATCGGTCTAGGCGCCTTATTGCTGTCCAATATCGTCTATGGGATGGCCTTTGATTTTTTCAACATCTCTGGCTCACTGTTTGTCGAACAAGAAACGGATAAAAAGATACGTGGCTCGGCTCAAGGCTTGTTCATCATGATGACCAATGGATTTGGAGCTATAATCGGCGCCTATGGTAGCGGCTATGTGGTGGATATGTTTACAACAGACGGAACTAAAGATTGGACAAATATCTGGTATGTTTTTGCTGTGTATGCGCTTGTTATTGCCCTATTATTCGCGGTTATGTTTCGGTACAAGCATGACCCCGAAAAGATTGGGGAGATTAAGCATTGATCGGGTGTAACGAACTTAGCGGGATTAAAGAGACGAACGGCCGTTCGTCTTTACGTGCCTACCGACTTAGCGGTTTAGCTGGTTTAAAGAGACGAACGGCCGTTCGTCTTTACGTGCCGCTACCGACTTAGCGGTTTAGCGGATTTTGCAGCCACCATTTCTTTACCAAAACTTAAGCTAATCAGAAATAATTCTATATAAGTTATTATAGAAAAATTAATAATGAAGATGATTATAGCGCCGTAGGTGCGACACCACTAAGTTTTACGGCAATAAAAAATCGTGCTCGTGCTATGGCAAGGACAGGAACACGGATTATACGGGTGAAGCGGACAAGGACGGATTTCTATTTGCTTCGCAAATTACGGATTCGCAACTTGAACAATTGAGCGATTGCACAATTGAACAAAATAAAGTTTTGCTCCATTCCTTAACTATGCGACAACGTCTTTTCGGAGTAAGCTTAACGGGCTTAGCAGCCACCATTTCTTTACCAAAACTTAAGCTAATCAGAAATAATTCTATATAAGTTATTACAGTCTGGAAATTTATCGTAATTTTGAGCCCGATATGAAGAAGAAATATACACCTTTTATTATCGGAATTACTGGAGGCAGTGGGGCTGGTAAAACGACTTTGATAAAATTATTGAGAGATGCCTTTACGGAGGATGAATTGTGCGTAGTGTCTCAAGATGATTATTATCGCCCACGTGAAGAACAAAAAGCAGACAAACTCGGTATCATCAATTTTGACTTACCAAGCTCCATCGACCGAAAAGCCTTTAAGGACGACATCAAAAAGTTATTGCAAGGCGAGACCATCAAGCGTCTTGAATATACCTTTAATAACGACCAAGCCACTCCCAAAATGCTTACCTTTAGTCCGACTCCCGTTATTATTGTCGAAGGGTTATTTGTTTTTCACCTAAAAAAGATTCGCAAACTACTTGACTTAAAGGTCTTTATGCAGGCTAAGGAGAATCTAAAAGTTATCCGCCGAATTACTCGAGACCAAATCGAACGTAATTATCCCCTTGACGATGTGCTTTACCGCTATCAAAATCATGTCCTTCCTACCTACGAAAAATATATCCTTCCCTACATGCACCAAGCGGATATCATCATCAATAATAATCACAGTATGAAGATGGGTGTAGAAACGATGAAGGCTTTGATACGCGATAAGGTGCGGGCTGCTAAAGAAGGCTAATGCTAGCTAACGGGCTTAACGATCTGGCTCGGAGCGCTTTTACCTATTTCTACGTTTGCGCCACCACCACAATACGAATAAAACCAATAATATTGGGGATAAGATTTCGACCCACGCCCCAATTCTGATGGAGCGAGAAATAATCTCTGCATGCTCCTTTTTATCAATTCTTACGTGGGCATATTTAGCCATATGGCTAATCAAAGAAATGGCCATGTCATTATCAGGCACTGTTTGGTGACAAGACAAACAGACCCCGCGTCGATCCAGTTTGGAGCGTGTAGCTTCGTCCAAAGGCCCCGACAAATCAAAATGGTGCCCGACAGTTTGTAGTTGCGTCCCTTTTTCATCAACAAACCTAGACCAATCCATGTGCAAATTAGGAATCCCAGGTTTTTGAATCGTCCTTTTTTGTGGCAACACCTGCTTATCTGCCGACATCAAGTCTATCACCAAATCTTCAGAAGGATCCGCATAGTACTCCCCCCCACCGATACCGTAACCAAGTGCTGCGGAATTTGCATGACAAGATTCACAGGCTCTGGCCTTTTTCTGAATAGTATGTGGCTGTACAGGGGACATATCAATCCCTAATTGTCCTTCATCTCCAGCACCTTCAACGTTGGGTATTTTGAATATATGATTTTTCAATAGAGCTTCCCCATTTTTGCCAATTACGGTAACGGTGGTTTGACAACCAGGGATAGTTGGCGAGATTCTCCCTTCCCCATTTTGCGAAAGCGGCGGATTTTCCCATCTCAAATAGCTTCGAGTTTCAGAGACTTCACCTGCTATTTTATATTTATCAAAATCTCCCCTAGCGCCACCAGTCAAACCATTTTTATCATGATCCGAAGCCGCCGCCAACCAATCAATATGTGTTAAATTGTTGCTATAATCTACCTTAACATGACAGCCGTAACATTGGGGCGCCCACGTCGCATGGCAAGTATAGCATTCCATTCGATCCATATGCCCTTTGACTTGACACATGGCTACACGCCCTTCTTGAGACAGACGGTTGCCCAAATTCAATTTTTTGAGTGGCGGCAAAATAAGATCCTTACCACTAGCCAAATGTACGATGACCGAATCACCTTGTCGGACGACATTCGTAAACGGATTGCCCCTTGCGGTCAATAAAAAACCATCTTTTGCCTCTACCCTGATGCCTTGCTTTAGGTAAGCCAATATGGTATCACTTACTCCCCGCGGCGCTCCACTAGCTGGCTTCGTATCAAACTCATCCCCTGTCCCTAAGGGCAATTCCCAAGGATATTTGGTCGTCGTTCCATGACAATCTTGGCACTCAATCTCCACAGGAGCCAAAGTTGCCCCCGACAAAAAACCATCTCCATGCATGTCACTCGAAGTATGGCAATCCTGACACAACATCCCCTTGCTATAATGCACATCTTCTTTTAGGTGCAGATATCGTTTTGTATGCAATTTTGATTGTGAACGGCCATGGCGATCATAAGTAGGCGAATAAGCAGTCTCCATCAATCCTTGGTAGGACACCCCGATTCTTTTCCCCCGATTATGGCAAGTGGTACAAGTTTCGACGGGAATACCTGAATAAGTTTTACCATGTACGGTTACTTTCGCATCCCGACTAGATTGGATACTATGCACCAACAAATGCCCTGGCTTCAAGCTATCAATCGTCGGATCATTGCCTTCATAAAAGCCATTATTTGAATAGGGAATGTGGCAAGATGAGCACCCAATCCCCCTAAAGTCACCCCGTTTTTGACGACCCTTGGAGCCCGTATGACATCTCAAACATTCTTGCCGCAAGTAGGTATAAGCCGCTAATTCGGGTTTTTTTTCCACTTCTTCGGCAGTAGGTGCCTTGGGCAGCACCGTCATTTTAGATGGATAAACTTGCGGGTTGACATCATGCAATTTTTTCATATAAGCCCGATATTTATCCGTACCTAATCGCTTATGTGGATCTTCTGGATTTTTTGTAGCGTAATTGCCCACGGTGTGCTGATATCCTTCAAGCCCCCCAAAACTCCACAATGTTCCTTGAATTTTGCCTTGTTCGCTCATCATCAAAGAATTCATCTGCGCACTGACTTGTTCCTTATGACATTGCCCACAAGAGTACTGATTAATCCAAGAGCTACCTGGATCCGGATAAAACTCACGTGGGCCATTTTTCTGTCGAAAATAATCTATGGTGCCTTGATGCGCTTCTTCCTTACTTGTCGCTTTCGGATTGCCTCCATGGCAGACGATACAGCTATTGTCTGGGAAAGGCGTTTTTTGGGCCACCTTATAAATGGCTTGCATCATACCTGATTTTTGAGCCCGTATGGGCTCTATCCCGTTATGACATTTCAGGCACGAGTTATTCTTAGAATCCAGAAATATCAAGCTCGCTGTATCACTCACAAACATCGCCTTACCATGGTAGGAATGGCCTTGGGTATGAGAAGAATCGGCGGCTTCATTAAGGAAGGTCTTCGGTTTATCTGAACAACTAGCAAGTAAAACCCAAAACAATATTATTCCAAAGAAAACCTTAGTATTTTTCATCTGTATTTATTTAACTATTCGATTGTGCAAGGTACATAAACCTAGCTGTTTCACCGTGCATTTGTCGCAAAATCCGCTATACTTTTTATTCTCCCCTTCTTGTTCCCCTAATATTGTAATGATATTGAATAGAGGGTTTTCTTAGACATCACTCCTAATTGTCACTCCAAAAAAATTTCATTACTGTCGCACTATCTAGGGGGAACTGAACACATCATAAACCCTCCCATCACTGACTGCATAGGCATTGGAAAAAATAGTTTTCGCTTCTTGCTCCAGCCTACTCACATCTTTATATCGAGTAGAAAAGTGTCCCAAAAGCAATTGACCCACTCCAGCTTTTTGTGCGATACGCGCCGCTTCGAGTGCCGTAGCATGTCCACGGGCTTGCACCAAATCCCGCAACTCATCCAAATACGTGGCTTCGTGATACAATAAGCTCACGCCTTTGACCCTTTCTGCAACGGACTCGTCATACATCGTATCAGAGCAATAGGCATAACTTCTCGGCAAGGGAGATCCTATTGTTAGCTCCTGATTATCAAGGAGTTGCCCTTGAGCATCCTGTACTTCTAAGCCCTTTTTTGCGGCTTTGATTTGGTCGATGGACAAGCCATATTTAGCAATGGCATCTTTTTTAATATTGGGTGGTCTTTGTTTTTCTCGAAAGAGATACCCCGTCGTAGGGACACGATGAAAAAGTGGAATGGTCTCCACTGTAAAGGATTTTTCATCCAAAATAATCATGGATTCTGTTGTCTCCACAATTGACCAATTTAGTGGATAAGGAAGCTGCTCGGTAGGTCCGATGAGTGGTTCCATCAATTCTTTTAAGCCTTGCGGCGAAAAAATAGTCAAAGGCTTCGTTCGGTTTTTTAGTGCAAACGAACTAAGCAACCCAGGCAATCCCAAAATATGATCGGTGTGTAAATGACTAATAAAAATATAATCCAATTGGACAAAAGGCAAGCCTAAGCGCACCATGGTATTAATGGCAGCTTCGCCACAATCAATCAGCAAGCGATGATTTAAGAAGTGCAAAAATTGGGCGGAAGTATTTCTGGTTTTAGTAGGAACCGCCGAAGAACTGCCTAAGATGGTTAATTGGATGGTCATCCACTAGTTTTATTCAGAAGCGCTCCCTCCTTCAGTCTCCAACTCTAAAACAAACTGTTTGGCTTCTTCTAAGGAAGGTAAAATTTGGATAACAGAATCAATGCGGGAGATTTCAATGAGATTTTTGACAAAATCTGACTTTATATCTGCCAAGACAAATCCCCCATTGGGCCACAAGCGATTACCTGCCAATAGAGCAGAGAGACCCGAAGAGTCGATAAACTCGACCTTGGACATATCAAATATCAAGCTTTTCACTCCTTCTTGCGATAGAATAAAAAGCTCGGACTTCAGCTCTGGAGCAATTAATGAATTTACATTTTTTTCTTCTGGGGCAAAAATGGCAAAATGCTCCTGCTTGTCAACGGAATACTTCATGCGGGTCTTTTTTTGGTCTTTTGTATGTATAACAATACGTTTACTTGGGCGAAACACCTACCACAAAGATAGCAAGCCCGAGTAATACCACAAAGAAACAAAAAAAAATTAGTAATACCTTAACAAATGATAAATAAATCTATCTGAATAGGTATTACACGCACAAAAAAAGAGTTCTCTATCGAAGAGAACTCTTTTTATAGAAGTTATTGTTTGTATTTTGCAGCCTTTCTTTGGACTTCAGGAATTAGGCGCTTGATATTGGCAATTCTAGTTTTGTGGGCAGGGTGTGTGCTCAAAAACTCAGGTGGCGCTTTTCCAGCACTCATACTTTCCATACGCCCCCAAAAACTGACCGCTTCATTAGGATCATATCCTGCCATCGTCATCAACAATAAGCCTATCTTATCGGCTTCAGATTCTTGTTTTCTACTGAAAGGTAACATCACCCCCACCTGTGCGCCCATTCCATAGGCAGCCATCCATAGTTTTCGGGTTTGAGCTGACTTATTTCTGGTCGCTACATTGACACCGACACCGACAGCTTGTTGAATCATTCCTTGGCTCATTCTCTCTCCACCATGATTCGCTAGGGCATGAGAGATTTCATGTCCCATGACAGTGGCGATCCCAGCATCATTCTGACAGACATCCAAAATACCGTCATAAAACACGACTTTTCCGCCAGGCATACACCAAGCATTTTTTTGGGGGTCATGGACAAGATTAAATTCCCATTTGTAATCCTTCATGTATCCTTTTGCCCGATTAGCATCTAGATAGCGCTGAGTGGCCGCAACAATTCGCTTACCGACTGTTTTTACCCGATTGGCATCTGTGTTATTAGAAGAGAGTTTGTGTTCTTTCAAAAAGCCATCATATTGGGCAAAAGCCATCGGAAATAACTGTGAATTGGGCATAAAATTGACCTGTTTCCTTCCGGTAAAAGGCACTGTCTTACAAGCTACAAACAGCATGGCGACCACCAGAAAAGCGGATATTTTCTTTATCATAATCAAGGTTTTGGTTAATTATGTGGCTAAAGTACATCAATCTAACGCCATTTCAAAGAATTTTGGTCTGAATAATTTGTTAATAGTGAAGTTGAGAGAGTTGAAGGAGTTGAAGGAGTTGAGAGAGTTGAGTCGCTTGTCCTGCGGACTTCGCTGGTTGAGACACTCGCTTTGCTCGCTGGTTGAATCACTCACTTCGCTCGTTGGTTGAGACACTCACTTCGTTCGTTGGTTGAGTCACTCACTTCGTTCGTTGGTTGAGACACTCGCTTTGCTCGCTGGTTGAGTCACTCACTTCGTT
>CAMZKG010000115.1 GCA_947311105.1 uncultured Saprospiraceae bacterium | reverse complement strand
AGTCGCTTGTCCTTCGGACTTCGCTGGTTGAGTCTCTCGCTTCGCTCGTTGGTTGAGTCGTTCGCTTCGCTCTCTGGTTGAGTCTCTCGCTTTGCTCGTTGGTTGAGTCGGTCGCTTTACTCGCTGGTTGAGTGCTTGTTCTTCGGTTGATAAATATATGGCATTTGCGGAAGCGTTTTTGTAAAAAAAATCGTTACTTTGTATGTAGATGGCGCAAATTGATTAACAAGCCATTATTTGTCGCACAATAATAACTTAAGTAGCAGTACTTAGTAAATCCCGTGATTATTGGGTTTATTAGCTTTTAGAAAGAATTAGCTTAAGCAACTTGTCCGTGCTCACCATGTTGGATTGGAGTTATTTTTATAGGGGATAGCCAAGTTCTTGTACTCCCTTGACCTTTAACCCTTTATCTTTTACCAGTACCCCGAAAATTAAGCATGCATGAAGCCAACCTGTCCGTTAAACTTAAGTACCGAAACTTAAATTAATAAAATACCATGAAAAAAAAATATCAACTCTTATTCGTGTTATTCATCTTATGGCATGGAACTGTTTTGGCGCAAGCAAACCCTATAGAGATTATTGCAAAATTTCAACCCGAAATCAATATCCTTGATTGGCAAAAAACGTCTCTCTCCCGAGAAAACAATGCCATCATCTTTAAGGAAATCGTGTCAAAGAGATTTAATTTGGCTTTGTTGTCGTATGATGCTTCTCAACTGAATCTCAATCAAGTGGAAGATTTATTGGGTAAAAATATTCTTTGGGTATCCCCTAATCATTCTGATGTGGTATCTAGAACAACACCCAATGATACATTGTATTCGAGCCAATGGGGCTTGAAAGATATAGCCGTCGAGGAGTTTTGGGACGTCAATACGAATGGACTCACTTTTAGTGGAGACACCATCGTGGTCGCCATCATGGAAAGTGGAACGAATATCAATCACCCTGATTTGGCGCCCAATTTTTGGCATAATAACCAAGAAATCCCCAACGATGGCATCGATAATGATGACAATGGATACGTAGATGACTTTCTAGGCTGGAACTCTTGGGCGATGACAGACCAGCATCCATATGATGCGCATGGCACTAGAGTCGCGGGAGTCATAGGTGCTAAAGGCGACAATGTACTGGGAGTCGCAGGGGTCAATTGGAATATCAAAATGATGCCGATTACCTTTGTTAAATCTAATTTTGCGACCTATTTCAAGGCTTTTGACTACATGATTGACCAACGCCAATTATATAATGAAACCAATGGACAAAAAGGAGCTTTAATTGTAGCGGTCAATGAATCTTTTGGGTACGACGATAAGAAACCAGATGAAGACCCTAACTTTATGCAATGGTGTGAGTACATGGATGCACTGGGGGAAGTAGGTATTTTAACCGTTGCGGCGACATCAAATGCGCCTTCCAAAAATGTTGACACCGCTGGTGACATGCCTACTACTTGCCCGCAAGAGCACCTGATTGCCGTAACTAATATAGCCGAAAATGGGATACGATATGGGGGCTATGGTCCAATCAATATTGACTTAGCCGCCCCTGGCACCATGATTACTACTACTAATGGCACCAATACCTTTACATCTACTGGTGGCACGAGTTTCGCTACTCCGCATGTCACGGGTGCGATTGCATTGATATACAGTTATCCATGTGAGAGATGGAGCAATTATATCAAGTCCAATCCCAAAGAAGCGGCCTTGCAAGTCAAAAAATGGATTCTCACGAATACAGCCCCCACTTTTGCACTAGAAAATAGAAGTGTGAGTGAAGGACGGCTAAATTTTACAAGGATTTTGGAAGATTTAGCGTTTTTTTGTGAAGGTAATAAACTGGAGCCACTCGATATTAACATCACTTTATCACCATTAATTGATGGCTCCATTAACTTTACTTATGACCTGCCTGAATTTGGGGACTTTTCTATATCTATTTTTAATCTACTAGGACAAAAGGTCTGGTCTCAAAAATCTTTTTCGGATAACGCTACTCTGCAAGAAGGCAGTATTGATGTGGATTTTTTAGCACCTGGAATGTATGTCTTGATGATTTCACAAGGGGATTCGTATGTGGCTCGCAAGTTCATACAACAGAAAACTTATTGATATTCAACGAGTTACAGACCAACCATCCATCGCACGGAGTGCATTCAAAAGGAATTAATATCGGCTAAGCGATAAGTTTTTAGCAGGTCTTCTAAGTCCTTTGTCTTTTCAGAATAGTTCCATTCACGGACGGCAAATTGATGGGCGACGTCTCCAATTGGCACATCAGGATAATAATTATCTCTAGCAAAATGGACGTATTTCATCATCAAAAAAGCATCAAACCAACTATAAAAACGCTTTAAAAAAGCCGCTTGACTAGCTGTATTTTTTTGTGCGTCTAGGACTCTTTCGAGAAAATTATTTTCCGCAAGGAAGTCTTGGACAGCAAGGGGAAAAGCCATCGTATCCTGCCGAATTTCGCTGCTCTTTTTGTCCCAAATCAAGGGCATCTGGTCAAAAAGCTGCTTGATTTGGTCAAAAATAATCAAAGCGTGGCTTTGTAATTCGGGGTCATCTGCTAATAATTTGCCCATTGCACGCCCTGTACCAAAAGGGACTCTGTCGGAGATTCTTGGAGAAGGGTAAACGGTGGTTGTGGTGAGCTTGCCCAAAGTACCCTTTCGGGCAAATTTTTGTAAGAAGTAAAAATCTTCTCCTGCCTTTCGCTTGTTCATGCCGCCTTGGAGTTGGTAGGCTTTTTGGCGCACAGCCATAGACGAACCAATGGTCTGATAAGCAGTGGGTAAACCTGCCATTTTCTGAGCTTCCACAAAGTATCGAAGATGTAACTCGTATTGAATGATGGCATTCCGCTCAAGCTCATTTTCGGGTAACGGATGCTCAAAATGAATAGAAGCTGCTTCCAATTTGGGATGTGTTTCAAAAAACACTCCAATCGCACTAAAATAATTAGGTGCCAGCGTGCTGTCTCCATCCATCGCCGCCAAAATCCCTTCTTCTTTTCCCGAAAGGGCAAAAATCCGTACCCCTTCGTCCATCAATATTTTTCGCGCAAGCCCTACCCCAGCGTGCTTTTTAGGCAGTTCCATCAGCGACGACATTATCCGAAAACCGCTCGCTTGATATTTATCGACAGCTTCCGCAAAATTAGAAAATGCTTCTTGGTTGGCGTCCTTTATCTCTTCTCTGGCATCTTCGCTGTGATTAAATAGCACCGTAACTAACACATTATCAGCATATTGCCTTTTTGCTTGCGCCAAAGATTGAATGGTCGCGAGTAGTCTCGGCTCATTGAGCGCCGGTAGGCAGATGATGATGGCGGGCGTAAAATCAGGTAGATTAAAAATTGGGCCCGTAAAGCGGCGTTTTTCTAAATAGCTTGTCATTGTCTTTCTAACCATTTTTTTTTGGTTTTGTTGTTGGTTGAGTCGTTCGCTGCGCTCTCTGGTTGAGTCGCTCACTTCGTTCGCTGGTTGAGACGCTTGCCCTGTGGACTTCGCTGGTTGATGGTCAAAAGCGTACAAAAAGGGATAAAAGTGCGAAATTTATAAAAAAGTGGTAACTTTAGCCCACTAAACACGCTGAGACTATGAACCACAAAGGCAAATTGTATTATACAATAAGCGAAGTTGCAAAGCAACTGAATATCACTAAATCTGTTATCCGCTACTGGGAAAATGAGTTTTCTTTTATCCGCCCACATCGCAATAGCCGGGGAGAAAGAAAATTTACGGCCGAAACAATTAGAGAATTACGTATCGTACACCATTTGATAAAAGAAAAGGGATTTACGATTAGCGGCGCCAAAAAAGAATTGGAAAGCAACAAAGAATATCACCTAAAATTGGAAAAAACCATCGAAGCGTTGGAAACCGCTAAGATGGGCTTGCAGTTATTATTGGAAAAATTGGATTAATGACTAGTCCATCGTATTATGGAGAAGCTCGCAGTAATCGACCTAGGCAGCAATACGTTTCACTTGCTGATAGCGCAATTGGATGCCCAGCAACAGTTGACTGTTGTACTTAGAAAACGTGTTTATGCGCGGTTGGCACGGACAGGGATTGGGCTGATTTCGGCTACTTCGTTTCAAGAAGGGTTGCGTATTTTGGAAGACTTTAAGTCGATTCTTGATGAGCATCAAGTCAAAGAAACAAAGGTCGTCGGGACGGAGATGTTGCGCCTGGCTCCCAATGGAGCTGATTTTGTTCAGCAGGTATATGCACTTACGGGACTCCAAATAGAAATTATCTCTGGCTTAAAAGAAGCAGAGTATATCTATCTGGGTATCAAGCAGTTACACCCAACGTCTTCTTATCTAATCATGGATATTGGCGGGGGAAGTGTGGAATTTATTTTAGTGCGCGACGGCAAACAGGTCTGGATGACAAGTGTACCTATTGGAATAGCAGTACTCTATTTTCGCTTTCATTTGAGTGATCCAATATCTGAAATAGAACTTCACCAACTGCGTCAGTTCCTTTCGGAAAAAACGACTCATTTAGCGGAAGCGCTTAAAGAAGACTCTGTGGAAGAGTTAGTTGGCGCATCAGGGGTCTTTGAGACTTTTTTTGATGTTTTAGGAGTCCCGTCTAATCAAGCTATAGATGTAGCTGCGATTCAAAACCGCCTAGACAAATTGATATTATCTAGTTATCAAGAGCGTCTAGAGCTAGATAGTATTCCCAAAAACCGCAAAAAGATGATAATAGTGGCTTCAGCGCTGCTAAAGTATGTCTTGGAGCAGACTTCCGTCAAAAGAATGCGGTATAGTCCAAACTCATTGAAGGAAGGTTTGTTATACGCTATGATTCAAGAAAAGAAAATATGAAGCGACAAGTAAGCGCAAAATTACCGATACCAGAAGGGCCTTTCAAAATCATTGCCTACGCTACGGATGAGCAGGAAAGAATGCCGGATTTGGCGATTGTGCATGAAGAGATTGATGTTAGCCAACCTGTGTTGGTGCGCATACATTCCGAATGTATGACAGGGGATGTATTTGGGTCACTGCGTTGCGATTGTGGACCACAGTTGGATGAAGCATTGCGCCTTGCGGCAAAAGAAAAAGGAGTAGTGATCTATTTGCGGCAAGAAGGTCGGGGCATCGGCTTACTCAACAAATTAAAAACGTATAACTTGCAGTCAGAAGGCATGGATACTTTGGATGCTAATCTACACCTAGGCTTTGAAGGTGACCAAAGACAATATGAATCTGCTATTTTTATTTTACGGGATTTAGGTGTCAAATCAGTCCGCTTACTCACCAATAACCCATTAAAAATCAATGCTTTATCAAAAGCAAAAGACATTAAAGTCATCGAAAGAGTGCCTTTATTTACAGGGTATCATGATGGCAATCGGGAGTATTTAGAGACTAAGAAAAATAAGATGGGGCATTTGTTTTGATTGGTCTTTGGGACGCTTCGCCTTTTCGTCTTTGGGACGCTTCGCTTTTGGTCTTTGGGACGGGCTTCGCCCTTTGGTGCTGCCGCAGCGGCTTACTTCTACGACGTACTCTTTGGGGCTTGGGCTCCTTCGTCGCTTTTGGTCTTTGGGACGGCGTACTCTTTTAGTGTAGTGAACTTTGCTTGTTTATTGGTGGTGGGCGCTATGGTAAACTTACAATTCCTTGCTTAAAAAAACTCGTAAAGCTTTCTAAGGTGCGAAATGAATACCACAGCGCCCACAATTTGAGCCCAGATAGATTAAGGCACGATTGAACAATAATCAATAATTGTATTGGCTCCGTCACACGGATATTGATAATTTGGCAAAACTTCTTGAATTCCATTACCGTTGTCATAGGGCTTATCATTGCCATTTTCTAAAGCAGTGACTCTTGCTTGCTCATTTTGGTTATCTTCAAAAGTATAATACATTAGTGCATCCAAAGGCTTCAAAATACCTTGCATATCCGAATAAGGTCGTCCATTTCCGTATGGATAGGTGTGATTTGCATTTTGTTGATCATATACATAATAATCTTTGTGGTCAGCCGGGATAGAAGTCAACAAAGAATATAAAGTTAAAGGAATACGTGCATCAGTTCCATTTTCGTCATTATTGCCCCTATACCCAAATTGCTCTAAAACGACATTTATATTGCTAGGCAACCCTTTGATATCCGCTTCACTCATATCAAACGCATACCAAGGGTCATACATCATCACAAAACGCCCATTAGTCCCATATCCTAAATCAGAAAAATGTTTTAATACAGTAAGGGTCATTCCGCCCCCTGCCGAATGCCCCAGAACGCCTAGTTTGGTCATATCGATATTGGGCAGGAGCGTATTTTGTACTGTATTATCTGTACTGTTTAAAAAGGCTGTTATGCCATCGATGGCAAATTGAGCTGTAGTCTTAGCTCCTTGTAACTGATAAATAACAGTATAGCCATGACTCGCAATAAACCTAAATAAAGCATCATATTTAGCTGCTGGAGTCTCTTTTGTCCATCCAGAAATAAAAAAAACAACAGGTGTTTTATGGTCTAATGTCGCAATTTCGGCTGGATAATAAGCTGTTGACTTATCATTAGTGCTCAACGAATAAGTATCCACTTGATATTCACCAGCCTTACCAAACTCAATGTTTGCTTCTGGAGTAGAATCGTCTTTGGATTTGCAAGAAAATAGCAGCGCACCAACTACAAAAAAGAGAAAAAATATTTTTTTCATTTAACTTTGTTTTATGTGAGCCCCAATAACGTAGGCTTCAGGTTCATTATTATCATTTTGATGGATCAATGTTCGGTAAAAAAAGTAATACTCCGACGTAGCCCGCTACGCCTACGTATTTACACACGGGCTAAAGCCCATGTTATTAGCCCGTGTTACTAGCCCGTGTTACATCTAATGTCGCCGCTATCACACCTAAAGTCGGAGCCAATAACAATCCTAAAACAGGAATCATCAAAAGTAGTAGAAAAATGATGCCGTTGCCTATAGCCATTCCTTTGTTGTGTTTGACAAATCGGACTCGTTCTTTGACATTCATGTACCGCTCCATCGTAAAGTCCATATTCGCAAAGCCAGCGTAGTAAGATTGTACCCCAAAAGTCAAAGGAGTAGTAAATACACTCGCTCCAGGAATAAAACCAAGCAAAAACAAACCTATGGTATAGCTCAATTCTCGTATCAAATTACGAATGGTTAACCGCATACCCCGACTCACATCTCTAGCCAATTTTCGGACACTAAAGCCCGGCATTTGGTGGTCAGGATTATCCATGTACAGTTGTTCCACTTTTTCCGAAAGGATACTCAACATGGGACTAATGACAATCAATAAAATATACCTGTAAGCAAATAACCCCGTAATAAAAAGCATGATTTTGCCCATCATCATAAAAAACCAATTGATGGCAGACTTCCCAAAATCCCAAGGATACCAACTAGACATAATTCGCCCTAGGTTATCCCCAAATTCATAGGCCAATCCAAAGATAATCACACCAAGAATCAAAGAAATAATCCCTGGTCCAATCTGCCATCGCCAGAGAGTACGCATGTACTTAAATGCATCAACATACGATTTAATAGCATTAGACAAACCTTGCAACATGTGGTTGTTTTTTGACAATGATACTACTTTACTGCAAAAATGCTCCCATAAATTCTATAAAAAGCGGCCTAGGCTAGACAAAAAGCAGCAAAAAGTACCGTTTACGCAAGTGACACAAAAAAAGCAGAACATTCTAGATGTCCTGCTCTTATAGGAATATTGCGCCAAATTATATTCAAAGTAAAGGGCTTTTGTAGAAAGATGCACCCTTTTTTGGCATTATCTTTTGTTAAAACTAAGCTTCTTCGACCTTTTTGCGCACTCTTTTAGTTTTAAACATCAAGGTAAGCTCTTTGGCCGTCATAAAGTTCAATTCTAGGAAAGTAGAACGCACAAAACGCTTGATAGATTGATAGTCTTTTCCACGCTTGTCGGTGTATCTCTTCAATAATTTTTTGATGTAAATCATCGAATAATCCTTGATACGTTGATTAAATTTCTGATTATCAAAGATATTGATGTACTGCTTAAAGTAGTCCATCAAGTTAAAATAATCTTGGAAAGACTCCACATCTAAGTTATGCGCAAATTTACCAGCATAGCCCAAGATAATATTCCGAACCGCTTTATTGACCAACGAAGTACCGTCGTGGTTGATATAAAACAACTTAACCGCTTCGATGACTTCAGGGTGAGTAAAACCTTTGGAGTGAATCGTCTCCGCCAATTTGTAAAATTTATACAATTGGTCTTGGTCACCTTGAGACTCTAAAAGAGCGAGTACATTAGCATCCGTTTCTTCGTTTAGAGGTAAGTCTAAGTTATAAAACTCAATGAGATGCTTTAGATATTTGTCATCAAAATCATCTAATTCCACACGAAGCTCATTGAATAACTGTCCGATAATTTTCTTTTGGTCTTCGTCAAGAGTCACAAAGTTTACGGTCAACGCCAACAAAGCAAACTGCTCATCACTAGCAAAATAAGCTCTATCCGCTAAAAACTCGACTAATTTAGTTGTTAAGCTAGCATCTCTAACGCCAAGACGAGTACGTTGGAGTAAGAAATTCCGTAGCTCCGGAAATTGAACACTCAACTCCGGCATCGTAGAAGGAAAAACGGTCGTAAAGTAATTATCGTTAGAAAATTGACGCAAGTACTTTTGATAGAGTTGTTTTCTGTGCTCAATCAGGCGATATTTAGAATCCTTTTGCGCCTTCAGGTAAGTTTTGACTTTTTTGTTAGAGATAAGATTGATTAAGTTGGTTACCCAAATATCACTACTCAACCCAAAACCTAGTTGGATGGTCTGCCCGATACGAGAGCGCAAATACTCAAAGTTAGGCGAGTTACAAATATTCACTAAAACTTCCTTAAAGTGCTCTTGAGAAAGTATGTATTTGTAGGTATCGTGATTTATGACACTACGCATGACGGTATAACCGAGCATTCGCGGCAAAAACATACCTTCCAGCTCATCATCCAAGAGCGCCCGTTCAAATTCTAATAACTGCAAAGGTCTTTCAGTAGAAACCTGGTGGTAAAGTGCCGACATTTTTGGGCCCATCAGATCTTGAAGATCATTATAATGTTCTTCTTCTTCAGTGTCTAAAAATTGGTTATAGGCATCCAATTGCATCATTTCATCTTTGAGAGCGGCTAATTGGTCGATATATTTTTTATCGAGTTTTTCCATAATTAGGGTGTTTATTTTGAAGTGCCCAAAAAGCCGACACTTCCGATAATATATAAGAAACCTGAAATAGGTTTTTAGGCCTATCCCAGGTTTATTTATCCAGACTTACACAACAAAAACGAGCGGTGCCCAAATTTGTTGTCACAAATTACGCATCTTTTTCAACACCGCCGTCAAGACGATCTTGAAGTTCTTTTAGTTCATCCCATTTACCTTCGACACAAAGCAAAGCTTGCTTAGGCCACGTAGTTGGGTTATGCATGGTGTATCTTGCGCCACCTTTAGCCAAAATTTCTTTTAGGGCATCAGGTTGAGCATCAGATAATTTTTTCCAAGTATCTACCCCATTTTCGGATAGTAACTCCGCAATCTTAGGCCCAATACCTTCGATTACTTTCAAGTCATCCAATTTGATTCCTTTTGGAGTTTCTACTTTTACTTCTTCTACGACAGGCGCAGGAGCTTCTTCTTTTACTTCTTCTACAACTGGAGCAGGAGCAGCCATCACTACTTCTTCTTTTACTTCTTCTACGACAGGAGCAGGAGCTTCTACAACCGCTTCTTCTTTTGCTTCTACAACAGGAGCTTCTACTTTTACTTCTTCAGTCACTTCCGCAGTACTTACCATTGCGCCAGTAGCGGTATCAATTTCTGTTTTGTCGATAGATTCGAGCAATGATTTAGGTGCTTCTGGCTTAGCATCGGCGGTATCGGCAGCAGCAGTTGTAACTACTTTTTTCTCAGGTGCTTTACCATCAATCATTCTGTGATAAGCCTTAGTTTTTTCAGCGGTTTTTGCCACTTCAACAGCTATTGCTGCTTCTTTTTCTGCAACCCAAGCATTGTATTTTTCCATTGCCTGCTCTTCGGTCATCGCTCCTTTGGCGACTCCACGCATCAAATGCTTGCGGTAATATACACCATTGTAGCGCATAATTGCTTTAACAGTGTTGGTAGGTTGAGCCCCTTTCATCAACCAATCGTACGCTTTGTCACGGTCAAGTTGGATAGTTGCAGGTACTGTTAGTGGGTTGTAGCTGCCAATTTTTTCGATCAAGCGACCATCTCTTTTGGCTCTAGCATCGGCTACTACGATGTGATAAAAAGGTTTTTTCTTTCTACCTTTTCTTTGAAGTCTAATTTTTACAGACATTTTACTGTTTTTATTAGAAAAATCAGATGTTAAATAAGATTTTTCCGTTGTGAATTAACTGACCCATTTTGCTTGATAAAGCAAGCGATGAGCCATTGCGGGTGCAAAGATAGTACTTTTTTCTTAAATTTTATGTTTTTTGTCCTTTGGACGTTCATTTTGGCTTTGCCGTTCAATTTGGCTTTGCCGTTCATTTGGCTTTGCCGTTCATTTGGCTTCGCCGTTCATTTGGCTTTGCCGTTCATTTGGCTTTGCCGTTCATTTGGCTTTGCCGTTCAATTGCCTTCGCCGTTCATTTGGCTTCGCCGTTCATTTTGTCCTTTGGACGTTGATTGGTCCACCAACCCCGTAGGGGTTCCCCAGCTTTACCCCAAACAAAGTTTGGGGTTACTCCAAAGCCCGAAAAGAAATCACCAATTCATAAACCCCGGAAATAACATATTGGACAGCTATGGTCATGACAATAAATCCCATGATTCGAGAAATAGCCTTTAGTCCACTCCGTCCTAAAGCCTTAAATAGTAAGGGGGCAGCACGCAGCGTAATAAATACCAGAAACGCAGAGACAAATACCACTCCGCAAATCATCAATTTGTCCTGCCAAGCATCATTGACCGTGTACCAACTAATCAACAACGAAATAGACCCAGGGCCAGAAAGTATAGGCATCGCCATGGGCGAAAAAGAAATATCTTCCTTCTCCATCGCTTCGGCTTTGACTTTTTTGTTCATACCCCGACTTTGTGAAAATTCGCCAGACAGTAAACTAAAACCCGATTGAAAAATCACAATCCCTCCCGCAATACGCATAGCACTTATAGAAATACCAAAGAAATTAAGAATGTAAACTCCCGCAAAAAAGAATATTATTAATATCGCAAAGAAATACGTACTTGTCCGAAAAGCAGTTTGCTTTCGTTCTTGCGCGGTTTCGTCTGATGTCATCGCTAGGTATATCGGGATGGCACCTAGCGGATTGACTACAGAAATCAAGGCAGCAATGGCAGATAAAAAGGCTACTAACATTTAAAAATAGACTTATTCGAGTGTTCGATTTTGGTGCTCTAGTACTCTGATGAAAAATGAAATTCGATATCAGGGTGGTTTTCTTTAACCGTATTCAAGGTCCATTGTGTTTCCGCAAGGAAAACGGGATTGCCTTTTTTATCTAATGCTATATCCCTTTTTCTTCTCGCCATAAACTCTTTTATTTTGCCTGCGTCTCCACTGATCCAAGCAGCTTTGTATAGTCGTAATGGCTGATAACGCACTCTTGCCCCATATTCATGTTCCATACGGTACTGGATAACTTCAAATTGAAGCGCCCCAACCGTACCAATAATTCGCTTATTATCAAGCGTACGGGTAAACATCTGCGCAACCCCTTCGTCCATCAACTGATCCAGTCCTTTGTGGAATTTCTTATACTGCATCGGATCCGCATTCTCCACAATTCTAAATTGTTCAGGCGAGAAAGTAGGGATGCCAATGTATCTCATCACTTCTCCTTCCGTTAACGTATCCCCAATCTTAAAGTTTCCACTATCATACAATCCAATCACATCCCCAGGAAAGGCCGACTCTACAATAGTTTTTTGAGAAGCCATGAAAGCTGTAGGTTGCGAAAATTTCATCTTTTTGCTTTCGCGAACATGCAGGTAATTGGTATTGCGCTTAAATTCTCCTGAGCAGATACGCAAAAACGCAATACGGTCTCGATGCTTGGGATCCATATTGGCATGAATCTTAAAGACAAATCCCGTAAACTTGGGCTCATCAGGCTTGACGGGACGCACATCCGTGTTTCGTGGCAATGGCGGTGGCGCGATGTCCACAAAGCAATCTAACATTTCTTTTACACCAAAATTATTGACTGCACTGCCGAAAAACACAGGGCAAATCTCCCCGCTCAAGTAGTCTGCTTTCGCAAAATCGGGATAGACCGAAATCATCTCTAGGTCATCACGAAGTGTTTGGGCATCATCTTCTCCGATATGTTGTGCGAGTGCATCATCAGAAAGGTCTTTGATGATGAAGGTTTCGGATTCGGACTGTTTGGCGTGTGGTTTAAAGAGTGAGAGTTGTTTTTCGTAGATGTTATAGACCCCTTTGAATCGGGAGCCCATGCCAATAGGCCACGATAAAGGGACGACTTTGACGCCCAATTCTCCTTCGATTTGGTCCAAAATATCAAAAGCATCTAATCCTTCTCTATCCATTTTATTGACAAAAAAGATAAGCGGTGTGTCCCGCATACGGCAGACCTTGACTAATTTGCGGGTCTGTGTCTCTACACCTTTGGCAATATCCACCACTACGATGGCGCTATCTACTGCCGTCAACGTTCTAAATGTATCTTCTGCAAAGTCAGCGTGACCAGGCGTGTCCAAGATATTGATTTGCTTATCTCGATACTCAAAACCCATCACCGAAGTGGCGACGGAGATACCCCTTTGCCGCTCAATTTCCATAAAATCAGACGTGGTGGTCTTCTTTATCTTATTGGATTTGACCGCTCCAGCCACTTGGATTGCTCCCCCAAATAGCAGTAACTTCTCGGTCAAAGTCGTTTTTCCTGCATCAGGGTGACTGACAATGCCAAAGGTTTTTCTCTTGTTGATTTCGTCTATTAAACTCATGCTCGTATTTTCAGGGCGCAAAGGTACGGGAAAAAACTTGTACTTATTGAGTACTTAGGGAGTACTCATTTATACTCGTTGGTAATAGTAAGTACTTTATAACTCAAATTTTCCATATCTTTGCTGAAAATTAAAGAAGAATGAAAAATATCTTAATCTTACTTTCTATTGTCTTTTTGGCAAGTTGCGCTTCTACTAACGGTAAAAAAGAGACTACATCAACTGAAAAAGTAGAAAAGACTACCCCTAAAAAAGCGGCTAAACCGACCATCGATGACAAAGAAATCCATTGGATGTCTATCGAAGAAGCCTTGGCTAAGCAAAAGGAAGAACCAAAAAAGATTTTTTTGGATGCTTATACCAAATGGTGTGGCCCGTGTAAAATGCTCGATAGAAATACTTTTCACGACAAAAATGTGGTGAAATATGTCAATGAGCATTTTTACGCCGTAAAATTTGATGCAGAAGGGCCGGAGCCTATCACTTTTAAGGGTAAAGTCTATAAAAATCCTAATTTTGTCGAAGGCAAAAGGGGACGAAATGGTGTACATGAATTAACCATGGCCTTTGGTGTTAGAGCCTATCCCACCATGTTGTTTTTTGATGAGCAAGCGGATATTTTGATGCCGGTAAAAGGGTATTTGAAGCCACCACAACTAGAGCTTTATTTAAAGTTGGTCGCTCAGGATGACTACAAAAAGATTAATAGTGATGCCGAATGGAATGCGTATCAAGCTGCTTTTAAACCTACTTTCTAGCAAATAATTTAAGTTTCGGTACTAAAGCTTAACGATATTGGGATAGATTGGGTGAAAGGTGAAGGGTAAAAGGTCAAGGGTTTACAAGAAATTGGCTATTTCCTGTAAAAAAAATTCCAATCCAAAATGGTAAGCACGGACAAGCTTTCTTAAGCTAAGTTTTCCAAAAGATGACAATATCTAAACTAGTAAGCTGATTGCTAGACGAACGGCCGTTCGGCTCAACATCCCACGCTCTAGTAATTAGCAACCAGCTTCTAGAAACTAGCGTTCAGCTTCTAGTAACTTGATTGCTAGACACCCGAACGGCCGTTCGGCTCGACATCCCACGCTCTAGCGTCCAGCAACTAGCATCTAGAAACTAGCGTTCAGCATCTAGTAATT
>CAMZKG010000114.1 GCA_947311105.1 uncultured Saprospiraceae bacterium | reverse complement strand
TGGTGTGAATTTCAGCGGACACAGGTTGCGCCCGACTCTTTTCGGGATGTGGGGATTTTGGGGCTGGATGATATTTGACACTCGTTTACTAATCTTTTATAGATTGGTAAACGTATGCCTATTGGCATGAACTACATTTACTTACAAGGATTCTACGCAAGCTCTAAAATCTCAAAAAGAAGGAACATTTCTGCCTTAGCAGATTCAGGATTACCAAAATCAAAACGACCTAATTTAGTGCCATTTTTAATCGCTTCATTCTGCTTAGGCTTTAGTTTTTTATAAATATTACTTCTTGGATTCTTATAATATTTTTGTGTTTTGTCATAGTCTTTTAAATGATTTTTTAGCTCAGATTTTACAGATCTACATTCTCCAGAAAAGCTCCCTGTGTACTTAAAATGCAATAGCATCCAAAACTCCAAACAAGGCGTATTGACCAATACATCTACATTTGCTATCTTATCCAAATCTTTTTTAATTTTCTCAAATTCTTGTAAAGGAGACGAATGTCCTTTTTTAGTTTGTTTAGATTCGCTTAAAATAGTATCAAAATCAACTATCCAAACTACTTGGTCATAATCTTTACTTAAATCAACGACTAATTTCTTAATATCTCCTATTTTTTTCTTTTTTGGCAATTCAGGCTTTATAGCAATTCTAGGAATATCTTCGTGGCTTTTCATCAAATCAAGGTACCACTTCTCCGTTTGTCCGTCAACGATAACAGATATCACCTTTCTGGATTTTCTATGATGTGTCGATCTAGCCACACCCTAATCTTCAGCCACCATATAAAAATCTCTAAGCGCCGGAACAGCCCCCAACTTACCAATTTTGTAAGCATTAAAAACAGAGCTTGTATCCCGAATTACAGAAGAATCAAAATCAGCTAAAGAGAACAAATCAGTACTGCCATCCGCCTGCTTTTCTGTAAACCAAATAGCATCGTCTCTATACAAATCCCTATCCATCAAAAACTCTCGATAATGAGTGGTGGCAATCAATTGGGCATTTTTAGCATTAGCCAAAAAAGAAAGAATAAAATGCTTAAATAAATCAGGATGAAGCGAAGACTCTAGTTCATCAATCGGAAAAATCACATTCCCTTTAGTCAATAGGCTTAACAAACCACTGTAAGCGAAGTAGCGCTGCGTACCAGCCGACTCTTCTTGATAATCGAGCTTGTAGTCCTTACCATTGATATTATGAGAAAACAAAAGCTCTCTAAATTTCAACTCTCCGTTATCTTTAATTTTTTCTATTTCTTCGTCTGGTATCCGAAAAACTTTAAGTTGAGCAGCCAATTTTTCATCCACGTCAACCGTATGGGTATCAATAAAAATATCCGAAATTTGAAAATCCGCTTTTCTAAGTAAGGCTACGATATCGTCTTTTGCAATGGTTTCATTTTCTAAAAGATTGGTGATAAAACCAGTTAGATTTGTCCTAGGTCTAATAATCCCTTTCAAATTATCCCGAAACCAACCCACCACATTTTGAAGTTGAGCAGACTCAAAATTCGTTTTTTCATAACCACTTAGTGTGGTCATATTCCAAAGAGTATTAGCGGTCAAAAAACCTACATCCTTCTTACCTATCCCGATTTTTTTGCCAAATTGAATTTGACTCCATTGCTTTTCTATATCAGTAGTCCGGGAAAAAACTTTAGCTTTATTGGGTTGATAAAAGTACAAGCTCTCCGCAAGAATTGCTTGTGCATCCAACTCTACGGCATAATGATATTTCACACCAGCTTTAAAAAACTCAATGGAAAAAACGGTCGGTGCATTTTGTGTTTGGTCATCAAAGAGAAAAGCGGGCACATCTATGGCCTCCGATTTTTTTTCAAGTGGGTCAAGTACCAGCTTGCGCAAAAAATCCAAAGCTTCCAAAATCGTGGTTTTCCCAGAAGCGTTAGCCCCATAAATCATCCCCAACTTTAATAGGCGAAGTTTTGTGCCCCTTGGCTTTACAATATAGGAATCTTCCAAATCAAGCGACCTATCCGCTTCAAAAGACAATGTCACCTTATCTTTGATTGAGCGGAAATTCTGTACAGAAAAGCTTATTAACATGACTTTTTGTCTTATTATTTGCAAGTTATTTACAAATATACGTATAAAAACGATAAAAAGTATCTTTATGGTACACTTTTTTCAATAATAGACATAAATCCTGTCGCTCATGACATTTTTTGAAACACATAGATGCATAGATGCTACCGCCCGCTCCGCTATACCATTACACGTTACTTTGCTGCCGCTCACTACATTGTTTGAAAAATATTGGAGCAATCAAGCCCAACCCAACCCCACCAACTCCTCCCAAAACGTCGGGAAAGATTTTTTCACGACGGTAGGATTTTCAATCTTGACAATGCCCCTAGTCGCCAACATCGCAAATGCCATCGCCATCCGATGGTCTTCATAGGTTGCAAAAGTAGGGACTTGGCCTAAGTCTAGCTGCCCATTGATGGTATAGAATTCTTTGCTGGACTGTGGGGAGAATTTTGGCGGAAGCCGCGTAAAAAAGACACCTACTTTTTTTAGCTCCGTTTGGAGTGCGTGGATACGATCTGTTTCTTTAATTTTTAGAGTTTCTAAGCCCGTAAAAAATCCTGTTTTTCCCGCAAGGGCCGCCATCACCATCACCGTCTGTGCCAAGTCTGGAAATTCTAAAAAATCTATGTCCAAAATGTCTTCTTCCTTAGAATTATCTTTAAAAATCCGAATTCCACCGTTGACATATTCGCTGCCTATTCCAAATTTTGCCGCAAGGCGCGCTATCGCCTGATCTCCCTGCAAACTCCGCCTATATAGTTTAGGCAATATTAAATCCACTTCTTCCTTTCCCACCGCCATCCCAAAAAAATAGGACGCCGCCGACCAATCACTTTCTACTTCAAAATCTATTGGTTGATAGGTACCTGATTTTACTTCAATTGTTTTAATTGTTTGCACAATTTCCGCCCCAAACTCTCGCATCAAATCAATCGTCATTTGTAGGTACGAAGACGACACCATTTTTCCTTCAGGCTCTAGTATCAGGCCTTTCGGCAAATAGGGTGCAACCAACAACAAAGCCGATAAAAACTGAGAACTCATCCCAGCATCTATCTTAACTAGATGATTATCAGTGAATTGTGGCGTATTAATTTTTAAAGGCGGAAAACCTTCTTCACCCAAATAGTCAATATCAGCGCCGATTTGCCGCAAGGCATCTACCAATGGCCCAATCGGTCGCTGCAACATTCGTGCAGAGCCTGTTAAAATCTGTGTACCTGCTTTCGTTGCCAAAAAAGCCGTCAAAAAACGAAAAGTAGTGCCTGCGTGTCCGACATTAAATTCATTTTTAGCTTGCGCAAAATCATCCAAGATATGATTCAGTGTCACCGTATCTTGGGCTTCGGATAAATTTTCAATAGAAAAAAAATCTTCACATAGGGCGCGAATTATCAAAACCCGATTGGAGATGCTTTTAGAGGCAGGGAGCTGGACAGTGCCCGATAGGCAACGACCCGAAAAATGAAGAGAAATAGTATTTAAAATTAACATTTGGCAAAAATACGCTTTTTTATTTTACCCTTGCTAGGCCTTGGAGTAAAAGTCAGGCTACATTTTTTCATTATCGCCCAACAAGCCCAATCGCCGCTCATACTCTTCTAAAGCATTTTCAATTTCATCCAAAAGCGTAGCCATATCAAAAGGTTTTTGCACGTGACTCAACGCCCCCATATCCACAAATTCTTTACCTTCTTCTCTACTCAGAATACTCGAAGTCATTATAACAGGTATCAACGGAGCAAAGATATTCAAACGCTCTAGTGTGCGGGCTCCATTTAATTTTGGCATCTTATAGCCCATCACAATCGTGTCATAGGCTTGCCGCTTCACCTTATAGATACACTCGACACCATCGCCTGCGCCATCCACTTCGTACCCTTCCAACTCAAGCAGTTCTTTCAGTGAATTTACAATTGACCGCTCATCATCCACAATAAGTATTCTCTTCTTCTTCATGCCAAAATCCATATGTTCAATAAGATGCACAAATATAGATAATAATACATATAAAAACAAACTAATATGATTATATTTTGGTTTAGGCCTTACATTAGCGCGTGAGCTGACAGGCTGTGAGCCTGCAAGCATCATTTGCCGAATACTACACAAAAGATAAAGGGCTAAAAATCAAATAGTTACAAAAAGGATTTTATTGCTATAGTTTAAGAATGGAGCTAAATTATAATTTTGTTCAATTGTGCAATCGCCCAATTGTTCAACCAAAACCAGCCCATAACCATTGTTAAAATAGGAGCCTTTAGAATAAAACTTTGTGGAATCACCAAATAAAAATGTACATTGACTTTTCAGAGTGGACACAGCATTCAACAAAAATCCCAACAAAACCTTACCTTAGCCCTTTATTACACAAAAACACCGTAAACCAAACAAAATAAATGTCCAAACAAGAAAAATTTATGCGGGAAGCCATCCGCCTTTCTATCGAAAACGTAAATTATGGCAATGGCGGCCCTTTTGGCGCCGTCATCGTCAAAGACAATAAAATTATCGCCCGTGGTGTCAACAAAGTGACTACGGACAACGACCCCACCGCCCATGCAGAAGTGGTGGCCATCCGAAATGCTTGCAAAGAATTAGGCTCTTTTCAGTTGGATGGATGCGAGATTTACACGAGTTGTGAGCCCTGTCCGATGTGCTTGGGCGCCATTTATTGGGCGCGCCCCGACAAATTGTACTATGCCAACACCAAAAAAGATGCAGCGGAGATTGACTTCGATGATAATTTTATCTATCAAGAATTAGAACTGCCTTACGGCGAAAGAAAACTAAAAACCATCCAATTGTTACGTGATGAAGCGATAGAAGCTTTTGAACTTTGGAAAAATAGTAATGATAAGGTGGAGTATTAGGCGTTCGCTTTGCTCTCTGGTTGAAGCGCTCGCTTTGCTCGCTGGTTGAGACACTCGCTTCGCTCGCTGGTTGAGTCGTTCGCTTCGCTCTCTGGTTGAGACGTTCGCTTCGCTCTCTGGTTGAGACGTTCGCTTCGCTCTCTGGTTGAGACG